>NZ_JBSGDD010000086.1:0-30186 GCF_053602195.1 Kitasatospora sp. NPDC004531
GAAGCCGACGCCGACGCCACGCCAGGTCGAGGCCCGGCCCCGGACGGGCCGCCCACGTCGGGCGAGGAGTCGACGCCCGGGACGCCCAGGACCGAAGCCGCCCAGTCGGCCGACGCCCGCACCGCCGCGCCCGAGCACGGTGCTGACGGCTCGCCGGTGAACGGTCCGACGGGTGGCGGGCGCCCGGACGCCGGGCCCACCCCCGGCACGGCCCCCCTCCGGACGACGGTGGATGCCGACGCCGACGCCACGCCAGGTCGAGGCCCGGCCCCGGACGGGCCGCCCACGTCGGGCGACGGCGGACCGTCCCGACCGTCGGCCGCCCACCCCGACCGCCCGTCGAGCGAGGAGTCGACGCCCGGGACGCCCCGGACCGAAGCCGCCCAGCCGGCCGACGCCCGCACCGCCGCACCCGAGCAGACAACGGGTGCCCAGCCGACCAGGGTTGATCCGCGCATTGCCCACAGCGACCCGGCGGCGCCCGCCCCCCACCTCACCACCGCAGGCGTCGCCACCGCTCCCGCGCCCACGGGCGCCGACCACCGCAGCGCCCCGCAGCCCAACGAGCACCAGGCCACCCCCGGCGCAGCCACCGGCACCCCCGGTGCGACGCCGTACGCGGGAACGCCTGGCGGCACCCCTGGCGGCTCCCCGTCGCCGGGCATACCGGGGCAGCGCCGCACGGCCCCCGAGACCCCGGCCGGCCCGCCGACCACCGCCCCGCGTCCGACCGCCGACCGCGGCCCCGGCCTGCGTCCCGATCCGCGCGCGGCCTTCTCGACGTACCGCGCCCCCGCGCCCCCGGACGGCCACTCGCCCAGGACCGACGCGCACCGTCCGACCGCCCCGGCCCCGACGCCCGGCCCGGACACCCGGCGCCCGCCGGCGTCCGACTCCGCCGCCTCGCGGCCCGAGGCCCACCGCCCGCCCGATGCGTCGCGCCCCGAGCCCGCCCGTCCGGCCGAGCACCCGGACGGCCACAACTCCCGTCCGGAGCAGGCGAATACGGCGGACCACACCCGGCCGGGCGAGCCGACGCCGTACCGGCCCGCGTCCGCGGACCGGCCGCAGGGAAGCCCCGGCGGCCTGCTCGAACCGGACGCCCAGGACCACGAGCGGGTGCGGGACGCCGTCCCGCACCACCCCGACGGCACCCCGCAACGGCACCCCGACCCGAACGACGGCGACTGGCCGGGCGCGATCAACGGGCACGACCCGAACGCGCCGGGCCGTACCAACAACTGTGTGGACGTCGCGCTCGCCACCGTCGACACCTACTCGGGGCACCCGACCCCCGCCGCCGCCCGCACCCCCGACCACGACGCCGACGGCAACCCCTCGCCGCACGGCGAACGCGGCGGCCGGGACCGCATCGAGAACGCCCTCGGCGCGCGCTTCTCCGACCTCGGCAACGGCCCGGACGCCTACCGCCGACTCGAGGACACCCTGCGCAAGAACGGCCACGGCTCCCAGGCGGTGATCATCACCACCGACCGGGACGGCCGCTCCCACGCCTGGAACGCCGTCAACCACCAGGGCCGGATCACCTACATCGACGCGCAGACCGGCCGCCGCAGCGACCAGCCCCTGCACGACGGGTCGAACGGCGTCTTCGCCGTCCCGCTCGACCCGAACCGCCGCCCGGCCGCGCCCGCCCCCAGCCCCGAGACCGACCCCGCGCGGATCCACGAGAACGAACGCCGCGCCCCGGAACGTCCCGCCGGCGCCGACGACACGTCCACCGACCCGCCACCGGACGGCCGGTACAACGACGACGCGGAACGGCAGCGCGTCCGGGCCCAGGTGGCGAAGGCCAACACGGACCCCGACTGGTTCAAGAAGCACTACAACATCTCCGGCCACCGCAAGGCCATCGGCATGAAGGACGAGAACGGGAACGAGATCCCGCAGCTCCGGCAGAACCCCGAGTGGTCCGAGGGCAACACCGAACACGACCGTTGGATGGCCGCACAGGACGCCCCGCCGCCGGCCGCCGAGGACTACCACTACGACCGGGAGGTGCTGAGGGAAGCGGCCGTCCCCGCCGACCGCGAGCGCACCCGGAAGATCGAGGCCGCCATCGCCAAGCGCGAGAGGGACCTTGCGGCGGACCGGGTGGCGGAGGACGATCTCGCGGCGGCGAAGGCCGCGCACGAGGCGGACAAGACCGACGAGGACGCCAAGCAGGAATACGAGCGCCTCAAAGAGGCTCACAAGGGCCCGCACTACCGAATGGGCAAGTCGGGCGAGGAACTGGGCGACCAGGTGGCCGAGTTCCACGCCGTCCCGGAGAACTTCCCCGACGCGATCCGGGTCGACGACCGCAAGGACGGCAACAACCGCTTCGACCAGATATGGGAGCGCCCGGACGGCAGTTTCGTCGTGGTCGAGGCGAAGGCCCCCACCGCGAAGCTCGGCGACCGGCGTGCGGTGGACGGCCGACAGGTGATGCAGGGGCACCCGGACTACTTCACCGCCATTCTCGAGGAGATGGCGAAGCGGGGAGAAAAGAACGCTGCCGAATTGAGGTTGATGAAACGGCTCATGCGTGCACAGAAGGCCAAGAAGGTCGACTACGTCCTTGTCCAGGCGCGGGTCGACAACGACGGTCAGTATGATGGCTATCGCATGAAGCATTTCAATATTGACGGTTCTGCTCAGGAGGGGAGCCCGTAATGAGGGTGGCAGTGGTTCGGCATGAGGCCGATCAGCGGAACCTGACGGAGTGGCTGGAGACGGCCACCGAGATCCTGGACGAGGACGTGGCGGAGGAGTCGCCGACCGTGTCCGACCTCAGGGGACTGCTGACCATGGCCGACGCCCTGCTGAAGAACCGTTCGCTGGCCGACCCGACCGCGCAGCAGCTCGAGAGCTGGCAGGCCTGGGTGGTCGCCATGCAGGCGAGTTCGGCGATGTTCGCGGCGTTGCAGGCGGACGGCCCGGTGCGGTGCCGGATCGGATACCTGAACGAGCCGCCCCGGGAGATTCCCCCCACCGGGCCGTGCGGCGACATCCACGCCGGCAACTGGTTGAAGGCGTTCTGGCTGGCCGCCGCCTGCCGGGAGAAGCGCCGGATGGACCAGCTGTGCACCGTGACGACCGATCAACTGCGCGCCCACGGTGCGGTGTTCGACGAATACGTGTACGCGTGGATCTCGGCGGTGCAGGCGTACTGGCGGGGCGACGCGGACCTGATGGAGCACCTGCTGGCGGCGATCGACGGGACGGATCCGGAGGTGGCGACCGTCGCGGACCGGGACATCCTGCTGAAGCTGCTGTATCCGCCCATCGCGGCGTTCTACCGGTTGGTGCAGCGCGACGAGGAGAAGTTCGCGGAGGCGATGCAGCGGGCGCTGGAGCTGCACCGGGAGTACTTCACCGCGGACCGGGAACGGGCCGACGGCGCCGAATCGCTGGTCTCCCTGCCGCTGATGGGCATCGCCTGCCTGGCCCGGGAGGCCGGCCTGAACGTCGAGATCGAGTCGGACTACCTGCCGAAGCACATCCTGCTCGGCAGCTGGGTCGGCGAGTTCGACGCCTGACCGGTCGGCGCATGACGGCCCCTCGGGGCGGGGATTATGATCGCCGGATCCACCGAAACACCCGAGGGGAAGCAGCCATGGGCGCAGCAGACGACCGCGAGCTCGACGGTCCGGAGATCTCCGACGAGGAACTGCTCGACGTCGCCGACAACCCCGCCCAGGCCGCGGAGTTGCACCGCGCGCTGCGGACGATCGCGAAGACCGACAGCGTCGGGCCGGAGCTCCAGCAGATGGCCCGCGAGGTGCTGAGCGGGCGGATCGGCATGCGGGACGTGGTGGAGTCGGACCGCTACCTGTCGGCGATCGGCGCGCGGCTCGGCGAGATGCGGACGGCGGCGGAGAACCTGTCGCCGGAGGAGCGCGCGGAGTCCGAGAAGCGGGCGCAGAAGCTGCGCGAGCAGACCGAGGCCGAGTATGGGCCGGACGAGCCCGACGAGGAGTGGGAGCGTCCGCGCGACCGCGACTGACGGCCCGTCAGACGGTCGGCCGCAGGGCCGAGGCGACGGTCGCGTCCAGCGCGGCCAGCGCCTCGGCCGAACCGAAACGCCCCGCCTCCACCTGGTCGCCCGCGGCGAGGATCAGCGCGTAGACGCTGGTCACCAGCCAGTGCGCGGGCAGGTCGGCCCGGAAGACCCCCTCGTCCTGCCCCCGGGCGACCACCTGCTCGACGGCGGCGAGGATCTCGGCGTGCCGCGCCTCGACGGCCTCCGCGGGCAGCGCGCGCCGCGCGGCGTGCAGCATCCGCAGGTTCCGGTCGAGCAGCTGCCAGGACGAGCGCAGCAGCGCGGACAGCGCGCGGTCCGCGGGCATCCCGTCGAGCCGCTGGGCGGCGATCGCGGCGGTCACCTCGCGCAGCGCCCGGTCCATCAGCTCCCCCAACAGCGCCTCCCGGGACGGGAAGTGCGCGTACAGGGTCACCCGGCCGACCCCCGCCGCCGACGCCACCTCACCCATGCTCACCTGCGGATCCCGGGCGAAGCACCCGGCGGCCGCGGCCAGGATCGCGGCGATGTTGCGCTCGGCGTCGGCCCGGCGCGGCTGCCCGCCCCCGGCCCGCCGCGAGCGCGCGGCGGCGGCGCGCGGGTCGGAGTCCATGCCCGGAGTCTACGACCGCCCGCCCGGCCCCCGGCGGGCACCTCGGGCGGCGACCACGGCCGGAGCGCCTTCCGTCCCGCGGGTGCGCCGGTCCCGGTGCGATGCGCCGCCGGGCCGCCCGCGCCGCCGCACCGATCAGCCCGTTCCGCGACCTCGCGCACCGACTGCGCCGGTCGCGCCGGTCGCGCCGGTCGCGCCGGTCCCCGGGCTCCGGCGGTATTGAGGTGCGGACCGGGCCGACGATGCTGCACACTTCGGCACCGTGGAACTCACGACGGGTGAGCTGCAGCGCCTTCGATGCGGGCCGGGGGCCGAGGACGACCGGCCACGTCCGTTTCTCGTACGTGTCCGGTTCACCGCCGAGGACCCGGCCCGGGTCGTCTCCCGTGCGCGTGCGGTGTTGACGGGCGTGGTCGAGCAGTTGGGTGACTGGCCCGCCTTCGAGAGCTGGCCGCAGCTGTTGCCGGCGTGGTTCGTCCAGCGGTGCGCGCCCGAACGCACGGCGGAGCACGGTGGGCCTTTCGACGCCGAGGCGTGGCTGCGGCAGTGGCGGGCGATGACGCCGGAACAGCGGGCGGCCGTCGCCGACGGGCCGTGGACGCTCTCGGGATGGCTGTACTACTTCGACCCGACCGAGGAAGGGATGGGCGAGGACCGCAGTTGGTGGTGGTGGCACGGGGGAGTCGACGAGTCCGGCGGCTGGGTGCAGGTGGCCACCACCGGCCGGCCGTTCGGCAGCGGTTCGCTGTCCTGGCTGATCGAGGCCAGCGGCGGTAGGGATCTCGTCCACGGGGCCTGAGTCCCGAGCACCTCGCGCGGAGGCACGGCCGCGGGATCACGATCCACGGCTGGACACCTCTCGCCGCCGACGATCCACGAAGAGCACCCGCGCGGCCTCAGTGTCCGTGCATCCCCGCCGGGCGTTCGGCCCGTCCGGGCGGGATCAGGGCCGGGGCGAGGGCCGCCGTCAGCAGGGCGGCGGCCGCGAGCAGCAGGTGCGCGGTGCGGAAGCCGGCCGGGGTGTGGGCGGCGATGCCCGGGGCGGCGGCGGTGGAGGCGAGGGCGATGCCGATCGCGCCGCCGACCTCGTGGAAGGTGTTGACCACGCCGGAGGCGACGCCCGCCTCCCCGGGCGCGACGAATCCGAGCGCGGTGGTGGTCGCGCAGACCAGCACCGGCACCACGCCGAGCGCGGCGAGCGTCAACCCGGCGACCGTCCACGCCGGGCCGGAGGTGAACGCCAGCAGGGTGCTTCCGGCGGCCGCCGTCAGCAGGCCGCCGGCGGCGACGGTGCGGACGCCCACGCGGGCCAGCAGATGGTTCGTCAGGTGCGCGGCGAGCGCGGTGCCCGCCGCCATCGGCAGGACGAGCGCGCCGGTGGCGAGCGCGGAGAGCCGCCGGACGTCCTGCAGGTACAGCGAGCCGAGGAAGACCAGGCCGAGCAGCAGCGCGGTCGCCACCAGCATCAGCAGCGACCCGGCGGCGACCGGCCGGCGGGCCAGCACGCGGACGTCCATCAGCGGGGCGGCCGTGCGGCGCTCCACCGCCGCGAACAGCGCGTACAGCAGCAGCGCGCCCAGCACCGGCAGCAGGACGCGGGCCGAACTCCAGTCGCTGTCACCGGCGTTGACCAGTCCGAGGATCAGCGCACCGGTGGCGGAGGTGACCAGCAGCGCCCCCGGCAGGTCGATCCGGCGGCCGCCCGAAGGAGCGCCCGCCGGGAGCAGCAGGGGCAGTGCGGCGAGCACGCCCGCGCCCACCGGCAGGTTGACGAAGAACACCCAGTGCCAGCCGGGCCCGGCGGTGAGCAGCCCGCCGAGCATCGCGCCGGCCGCGAAGCCGATCCCCCCGAGCGTCGCCCACACGCCCAGCGCCCGGGTGCGTTCCGGGCCGTCGAACGCCCGGGTCAGCGCCGCCAGCGCGGCCGGTGAGACCAGGGCCGCGCCCGCGCCCTGTGCGGCCCGCCCGGCCAGCAGCACCCCGGGGCCGTCCGCCAGCCCGGCCGCCAGCGAGGCCGCGGTGAACAGCAGCAGACCGGCCGTCAGCACCCGGCGCGCCCCGAACGCGTCGGCCAGCCGCCCGCCGAGCAGCATCAGGCCGCCGAAGCAGAGCGTGTACGCGGTGACCGCCCAGGTCAGCGCCGTGCGGCCGAGGTGCAGGTCGGCGTCGATCGCGGGCAGCGCGACGTTGATCACCGTGACGTCCACGATCAGCATGAACTGGGCCAGGCAGAGCACCCCGAGCAGCAGTCGTCGGCGCGGGTGCGCGGTGGCCGGGTGGGTGGCAGGCGGGTGGTGGGTGGTGCCGTGCACGGGGGACCCCCAGTAACTCGAACAGTGGTGTACGGGTTAAGGGATACCGGAAAACCGCAAACTTGAACAGTGCTGTTCGAGTTCGGGGCCGGGTCGAGGAATGCCCGGTCGGGTCAGGGGAGTTGGGCCAGGGCCCGGGCGGCGTCCGCGAAGAACTGCTCGTCGGCGAGGTCCGCCAGGCCGAGCACCACGCCCTGGGTCAGTCCGACGAACAGGGCCCGCAGGGCGGTGACCAGGCGTCGGGCCCGGTCCTCCGTCACCGTGGCGTCGCCGTGGCGGCGGCCGGTGAGCAGGGCGACCAGCAGGGACTCCTGGGCGCGGATCGAGGCGGCCAGCCGGGCGCGCAGGTCCGCGTCGTGCGCCGCCATGTCGAGCAGGGTGATCTGCAGCGAGAGGGCGGCCGCCGCGTCGGGCGCGTCGCAGCTGCGCCGGTAGTGGCGGGCGAAGGCGTCGACCGCCGCGAGCAGGTCGAGCTCGGGTGGCAGGGCCCGTTCGATCTCCGCGTAGTGCGGGCCGAGGTGGTCGGCGACGACGGCGACCACCAGGCCGTTCTTGCTGCCGAACAGGGAGTACACCGCACCCGTGGTCACCCCGGCCAGGGCGGCGATCTCGTCCAGCTTCGCCCGGTAGCCGTCCCGGGAGATCAGCCGGAAGCCGGCGTCCAGCAGCGCCCGGCGGTTGCGTTCCTTGGCTTCGGCCCTCGTCATTCGCATAGGCTGATTATGCTCGTAATCTGGTTACGAGAAAACCTCGGAGGGGAGTCCGGATGGGCAGGAACAGGACGATCGGGATCGTGGCCGACGGCGCCTTCAAGCTGCTGCTGGCGGCGGTGTTCGGACTCGGCGCGCAACCGGTGGGGCGTCAACTCGGCGTCCATGCAGGGGTGTTGATCGCCGGCGCGGCGGCGCTGCTGGTCTGCGGCGCGGTCGAGATCCGGTACCTGCGGCGGCGCTCGGCCCGCGCGTACACCCGGCTGATGGTCGGCTACGACACCGGGTGGGTGCTGACCGCCGCCGCCGGCCTGCTGCTGGCGCGCGGCGGCAGCGGTGCGGGCGGCGAGCTGTGGATCGGCTACCAGGTGCTCGCGCCGCTGGTGTTCGCGGCGGCGCTGGCCGCGTCCCGGGGGAGTGGCGGGGCGTCAGGCGTGCTGGTCGAGGACGCCGTTGACGACGGTGTGCAGGTGGCGGCGGAACCGGTCGAGCATCGGTAGGTCGAGCGGGCCGAGGCGGCGGCCGTCCGCGTCGATGACCCCGGCCTGGCCGAAGGAGTGGGACGTCCAGACGATGGTGAACACCAGCATCTCGACGTCCACGCCCGCGCCGAGGCCGGCCCTGGCCAGCACCTCGCGGACGGCGGCGGCCACCTCGGCGACCAGCGGGCCGGCGAACTCGGTCTCGATGTCGGCCAGATCGGAGCCCTCGGCCAGCCAGCGCCGCATCCACAGCGCCGGCACCTCGGGATTGCTCAGGCAGAACGACAGGTAGGCGTCGACGAACGCCAGCAGCGCCGCCCGGGTCTCCTCGGCCGAGGGCCCGCAGGCGTGCAGCCGGCGGACGGCGGCCGTCACCACCTCGCGCTGGGCCAGGTGGGCGCGGCGCATCACCTCGCGGTACAACTCCGGCTTCGCGCCCACGTGGTAGGCGACGGTGGCGATGTTCAGTCCGACCGCGTCGCCGATCGCCCGGGTGCTGGTGGCGTCGTACCCGCGCTCCGCGAACAGGCGGGTGGCCGTCGCCACGATGCGCTCGCGGGGGCCGTCGTCGGACCGGGTGCTCATGGGGCGAGGCTACCCGAGGCGCCGGCCCGGTTTCAATCACCTGACGGAGACGGAAAAGCCAGGTCACAGACCATTGCCCATTACTCCATCATTCGATTGAATGAGCGCCCTCCACCGGGATTCCCAGGATTCCGGGGACCCACGGAGAGGAGGGCCCGGCCATGGGCTCCACCAGGGTGGCGGTGATCGGCGCCGGCGCGGCCGGGCTCGCCGCGGCCAAGGCGCTGCTCGACCACGACCTCGACGTCACCGTGCTGGAACGCGGCGACCGGGTCGGCGGCCTGTGGGCCGGCGACGACAGCGCCGGAAGCTCGCCCGCGTACGACAGCCTGCACCTGAACACCAGCAAGGGCCGCACCCAGTTCGCCGACCACCCGATGCCCGCGCACTGGCCCGACTACCCCTCCGCCGCCCGGGTGGCCGGCTACCTCGCCGACTACGCCCACCGGTTCGGCGTCACCGACCGGATCCGCTTCGGCGCCGACGTCACCGCCGTCCGCCGCACCGAGGCGCACTGGGAGGTCGAAACCGCCGCCGGCGCCGAGCAGTTCGACGCCGTCGTGGTCGCCAACGGCCACAACCGCGAGCCGAAGTGGCCCAGCCCCGACTACCCCGGCCACTTCGACGGCCGCCAACTGCACGCCCACGACCACCGCGGCGCCGACGCCTACCGGGACAAGCGGGTGCTGGTCGTCGGCATGGGCAACTCCGCGATGGACATCGCCGTGGACGCCTCGCACGTCGCCGCCGGACCGGTGCTGCTGTCCGCCCGGCACGGCAGCCACATCGTGCCCAAGTACCTGTTCGGACGCCCCTCCGACGCCACCGGCGGCGCCCTCGCCGTACTGCCCTGGCGGCTCCGGCAGACCGTCGCCCAGGCCGTGCTGCGGCTGGCCGTCGGCACCCCCGAGCGGTACGGCCTGCCCAAGCCGGCCGGCGGGCTGTTCCAGAACCACCCCACCATCAGCGACACCATCCTGCACCGCCTCACCCACGGCGAGGTCGAGGCCCGCCCCGGCATCGAACGCCTCGACGGCCGACGGGTGGTGTTCACCGACGGCACCCACGACCGCGTCGACGTGATCGTCTGGGCCACCGGCTACCACGTCACCATCCCGTTCCTGGACGAGCGCTGGACCGGCCGGGACCCGCAGGAACTGCCGCTCTACCAGCGGGTGTTCCACCTCGACGACCCCACCCTGAGCTTCGTCGGCCTGATGCAGTCCACCGGCGCCGCGCTCCCCGTGGTCGAGGCCCAGGGCAAGCTGGTCGCCGCCCACCTGGCCGGCCGCTACGCCCTGCCCGCCCCCGAGCGGCAGCGCGCCCACGTCGCACGGACGCACGCCGCCGCCGTCCGCCGCTGGGGCGACAAGCGGCCGATGATGCGGATCGACTTCGACCAGTACACCGCCGCCGTGCCGCGCGAACTGCGGGCCGGCGCCCGCCGCGCCGCCCGTACCGGCCCCACCCCGAAGGCTGCGATATGACGATCCGACTGTTCGACCGCCGTCAGGACCCGCGCGGCCGCCGCGTCCTCATCACCGGCGCCTCCGGCACCATCGGCCGCGCCCTCGGCGAACGCCTCACCCGGGCCGGCGCCCACGTCGTCGGCCTCGACCTGCGCCCCACCGGCGACGAACCCTTCACCGTGCTGCGCTGCGACATCACCGACGACGCCGACACCGCCGCCGCCGTCACCGAAGCCCTCGACACCCTCGGCGGCCTCGACATCCTGGTCAACAACGCCGGCATCGGCGGCCCCGCCCCCGCCGAACTCGCCCCCGGCGAGGAAGCCCGCCGCCAACTGGAGATCAACCTCCTCGGCACCTGGCGCACCACCGCCGCCTGCGTCGACGCCCTGGTCGCCGCCCGCGGCCGGGTCGTCATGGTCACCTCCCGGATGGCCGTCATGCAGCTCCCGCTCGCCGCCGCCTACGGCGCCTCCAAGCGCGCCATGGTCGCCTACGCCGACGCGCTGCGCCTCGAACTCGGCACCCACGTCACCGTCACCTGCGTCTACCCGTCCGCCGTCCGCAGCCCCATCCACGACTCCACCAAAGCGGCCGGACTCTCGCTGGACGGCATGAGCGTCTACGAGCCGCTCGAAGGCGTCCTGGACACCGTCGAACGCGCCGCGCTCGCCGTCCGGGCCCGCCGCGACCTGCCCACCACCCGCAAGGGCGCCGTCGAGTTCTTCCTCGCCCGGCACCTGCCCGCGCTCACCGACCGGATCGTCCGCGGCACCCTCGCCAAGCGCGCCGCCGCCGGCTCCTTCGACGACGCCCCGCTCGCCGCCGGCGTCGCCGCCCGCCACCGGAACACCCCGTGACGGGCCCCGCCCCCACCGACCGCCGGGCCGGACGCCGCACCCTGACCCTGTACGCCGCCGGCTCGGTCGGCATGGGCGTGTGGGTCACCGTGCCCGGGCTGCTGCTGCTCTACTTCCTCACCGACGTGCTCGGCGTCCCCGCCGCCCTCGCCGGACCCGCCCTGCTGCTGCCCAAGATCGTCGACATCGTGGTGCACCCGCTGCTCGGCTCCCGCTCCGACCGGCAGGCCCGCACCCACGGCCACCGCCGCCGGATGATGCGCACCGGACTGCTGCTCGGCCTCGCGATGGCCGCCATGTTCACCGTCCCGGCCCAACTCACCGGCGCACCGGCCGCGTTGTGGGTCGGCGGCTGGCTGATCGCCGGCAACCTGCTGTTCGCAGCGTTCCAGGTCCCGTACCTCACCACCCCGTCCGACCTGCTCGTCGGCTACCACGAGCGGACCCGGGTCTTCATGTTCCGGATGGCCCTGCTGACGGTCGGCCTGCTCGGCGCGGGCGTCGCCGCCCCCGCCCTCGCGGCCGGCGGCGGCCGCGGCGACTACACCCGGATGGCGCTGCTGCTGGCCGTCGCCATGACCGCCTCCGCCGCCGTCGCGCTGCTCGGCGTGCGCCGCCTCACCGACGCCTGCGGCTTCCGCCCGCCCGACCCAAGGGCCGGCCACTCCACCCTCGCCGACCTGCGGATCGCCCGCCGGGACCGCGACTTCCGCGCCCTGGTGGCGTCCTACCTGTTCACCGGCACCACCACCCACCTGTTCCTGGCCGCGTTGCCCTACGTCACCCAGTACCTGTTCCACAACGCCGAGTTGACGGCGCTGCTGATGGGCCTGTTCCTCGGCCCCGCGATGTTCGCCGGACCCGCCTGGACGGCCTGGTCCCGGCGGATCGGCAAACAGCGCGGACTGCTGATCTCCCAGGTCGTGTTCGCCGCCGGCTCGCTCGCCCTGCTGCCCGGCGCGATGCTGGCCGGCGCCGCGGGCACCGCGCTCACCGCCGCCGTCGTGATGGCCATGGGCATCGCCTTCTCCGGCCTGCAACTGTTCGCGTTCTCCATGCTGTCCGACGCCGTCAACGCCGCCGAGACCACCGGCGCCGCCAAGGCCGGCGCCTACACCGGCGTGTGGACCGCCACCGAAGCCACCGGCACCGCCGTCGGCCCCTACCTGTACTCCGCCGTGCTCGCCCTCGGCGGCTTCGTCTCCAGCACCGGCGGCCACACCGCCGCCCAGAGCGGACGCGCCCTGGACGCGCTGCTGCTCGGCTTCACCGTCCTGCCCGCCGCGCTGATGGCCGTCGCCCTGTGGTTCCAGCGCCGCTGCACCCTGGACCGCACCCCGTGACCGGGCCCGACACCCTCGCCGTCGCGGCCGTCGCCCTCGGCGCGTTCGCCCAGGCCGCCACCGGCATGGGCTTCTCGCTGATCGCCGCGCCCGCGCTGATCGCCGCCGTCGGACCGCACCGCGGCGTGCCCACCGTGCTGCTGCTCGCCGTGCTCGCCTCGCTGCTGCCGCTGTCCCGGGACTGGCGGCACACCCGCCCCCGGGACACCGGCCGGCTGCTGCTGCCCACCCTGCTCGGCACCCCCGTCGCCGCCTGGCTGCTGCACGCCGCCGACACCCGGCTGCTGGCCGCCGCCGCGGGCCTCGGCGTGCTCACCGGCGTCGCCCTGCTCGCCCGCGGGCTGCGCTCCGCGTTCCTGCGCCGCCCCGCCGGGGCCTGGATCAGCGGCCTCGCCAGCGCCGGGCTGAACGTCATCGGCGGCGTCGGCGGGCCCCCGATCGGCCTGTACGCCGCCAACGCCGGCTGGCCCCCGCGCCAGGCCAGGGCCACCCTGCACGCGTTCTTCCTGGTGCAGAACGCGGCCACCGCGCTGGTGCTCGGCGTAGTCCTGCCGTCCTGGCCCGCCGTGGCCGCGCTCGCCGTCGGCGCGGCCACCGGCATGGCGCGCTCCCCGCGCCTGTCGCCCACCGCCACCCGCACCGGCGTCCTCACCGTCTCCGCCGTCGGCGCCCTCGCCCTGATCGGCACCGCGCTGAGCTGACCTCAGCCCCGCGCGGGCAGCTGCTCGGCCACCAGGGCGGCGAACTCCTCGGGCGAGACGACGCGGACGCCGAGTTCCTCGGCCTTGGCCCGCTTCGCCCCGGCCTTCTCGCCCGCGACCAGCAGGGTGGTGCGCTTGGAGACGGAGGACGAGGACTTGCCGCCGGCGCGTTCGATCAGTTCGTTCATCTCGTTGCGGGACAGCGCGGCGAGCGGGCCGCTCATGCTGCCCGTCACCACCACCGCCTCGCCCGCCAGCGGACCGCCCTCGACGGCGGCCACGGCCACGGCCGGGGCCTGCGGCGCGGTGACGGCCGTGCCCACGCCCTGCGCCGCCAGCCGGTCCAACAGCTCGGTCAGCTCGGCGAGTTCGGTCACCAGCAGGCGCGCCTTCTCCGGGCCGATGCCGTCCACCAGCGCCAGCGTCTCCGCGTCCGCCGCGCGGATCGCCGCCATCGAACCGAAGTGCGCCGCGATCCGGCGCGACATGCTGCGACCGGTGCCCCGGATGCCCAGCGCGCAGAACACCCGGTGCAGCGGCTGCGTGCGCGCCGCCCCGATCGCCGCCAGCAGGTTGTCCGTGGACGTCCCGCCCATCCGCTCCAGCGCCAGCAGCTGCTCCCGCGTCAGCGCGAACACGTCGGCCAGATCCGCCACCAGGCCCGCCTCCACCAGCTGCACCGCGCGGGTCGAACCCAGCCCCTCGATGTCCAGCTGGTCGCGGCCCGCCGCGTAGATGATCGACGCCACCGCCTGGCAGTTGCGGCCCCGCGAGCACCGCCACCGCTGCTCGCTCGTGTCGATCGCCTCCCCGCAGCGCGGGCACGCCTCGGGGAAGACGATCGGCCGCTCCGCGCCCGTGCGCTGCTCCACCAGCGGCGCCTCGACGCGCGGGATGACGTCCCCCGCGCGGTGCACGAACACCCGGTCGCCCAGCATCAGGCCGCGCCGCCCGATGTCGGCCGGGTTGTGCAGCGTCGCGTACGTCACCGTCACGCCGTCGATCACCACCGGCTCCAGCACCGCGCGCGGCGCGATGATGCCGGTGCGGCCGACGTTCCACTCCACGTCCAGCAGCGTGGTCACCTTGTGCTCGGCGGCCAGCTTGCGGGCCACCGCCCAGCGCGGCGCGCGCGAACCGCTGCCCGCCTCGCGCTGGTCGTCCGCCTCGTCCGCCTTGATCACCACGCCGTCGATGCCGAACGGCAGGGACGCCCGCAGCGCCTCGATCCGCGCCACCCGCTCCTGCACCTGCTCGACCGTCACGCAGCGGGCCGGCGCCGCGTCCGTGCTCGCCGCCGTGTTCGCGCCCAGCTCGGCCAGCCGGGCCAGCAGCGCGCTGTGCGCCAGGCCCTCCGCGAAGCCGACCGCGCCGTACGCGAAGAACGTCAGCTCCACCCGGTACGGGCGGTCCTTGGCGCGCAGGGTGCCCGCCGCGCCGTTGCGCGGATTGGCGAACGGGGGCGCGCCGTGCGCGGTGCGGACCTCGTTGGCGCGGTCGAACTGCTCGCGGGTGAACAGCACTTCGCCGCGCAGCTCGACGTCCACCGGCTCGGCCAGGACGGCCGGCAGGCCCAGCACGTCGCCCGCCGCGTGGCTGATCTCCTCGCCCGCCAGGCCGTCGCCCCGGGTGATCAGCCGGTGCAGCCGGCCCGCCCGGTAGCGCGCCGCCACCGCCAGCCCGTCGAGCTTCGGCTCCACGCACCAGGCCGCCACCGGGCGGCCCAGCCGGCGCTCCAAGGAGGCCGCCCAGTCGGCGAGTTCGGCCGCCGAGAAGACGTTGTCCAGCGACAGCATCGGCACGCTGTGCGGCACGTCGCCCTGCACCGCGCCGCCCGCCACCTTGCCGGTCGGCGACTGCGGCAGCACCTCGTCCGGATGCGCCTGCTCGTACCCGGCTATCGCCCGCAGCAGGGCGTCGTACTCGTCGTCGCCCAGCGGGGTGGACCCGTCACCGTAGTAGGCGGCGGCGGCCTCGACGGCGGCGGCGACGGCAGCGGCGTAGTCGCCGGCGGAGAGCGGAGCGGTGTCGTTCATGCACCCATCGTCCCGTCCCGCACTGACATTCGAGCCCGGGCCGGCGACCGCCGCTTCCGCCCGGCAGGTGACGTTCCCTAAGGTGGCGGCCATGACAAACCCGGGGAACGACACCACCGACGTGCACCTCAGCCTGATCGGCGGCACCCGCCTCGAAGGCGGGACCGTCCACACCCGCACCCTGACCGTCTCGCTGGTCGGCGGGGCCGACATCGACCTCACCGACGTCGACATCCCCGACGGCGCCGAGCTGCGCATCACCAAGCTGAGCCTGGTCGGCGGCCTCCGCCTGCGGGTCCGCCCCGAGGTCCGGGTCGAGGTCACCGGTCTGCGCATCGGCGGCGTCAGCGACGACGGCCCGAGCGTCCCCGGCGGCCCGACGGTGCACGTGGCGGCGTGGGGGCTGGTGGGCGGCGTCCGGGTCAGCCGCGACTGACCTGCCGTCCGGCTGTCGCGCGCGACCGGTGTCCCGCCGGGCCGTTCGGCACCCGGGCAACCTGCCTGCCTGTCTGCGTGCCCGCCCGGCTGTCGGGCACGACCGGTCTCCCGCCCGGCCGTCCGGCACCCGGGCAACCTGCCTGCCTGTCTGCGTGCCCGCCCGGCTGTCGGGCACGACCGGTCTCCCGCCCGGCCGTCCGGCACCCGGGCAAAACCTGCCTGCCGCTCCGCCTGCCTGCCTGCCTGCGTGCCCGCCCGGTTGTCGGGTGCGACCGGTCTCCCGCCCGGCCGTCCGGCACCCGGCCAACCTGCCTGCCGCTCCGCCTGCCAGCCTGTCTGCGTGCCCGTCCGGCTGTCGGGCGCGATCGGTCTCCCGCCCGGCCGTTCGGCACCCGGCCAACCTGCCTGCGTGCCCGCCCGGCCGTCAGGCGCCCTGCCGCGACGGGCCGTTGGCGCGCAGTTCGGCCGGGCGGCCCTTCGGCCGGTGCCAGGCCAGGTCGAGGCCGGCCGCGCGCAGGGCGACGCCCAGCGCGTGGCGCATGGCGTTCTGGACCGCGGTGCGGGCGTCCGGCGTCGCGCCGTCGTGGGGGGCCAGCCGCGGGGACGGGTTCCAGTCGAGCGCGGCCGGGCCCGCCGGGTCGCACGCGGCCAGGGTGATGCCCGCCCCGCCCGGGCGGCCGGCCAGCGGCAGGCCCGCGAGGGCCGCGCTGCGGCGGACGGCCGTCACCACGTCCGCCCGCAGGCCCGGGTCCACCGGCGGCCTGGACGTCAACTCCGCCGGCTCCAGCACGAGTTGTGCGGTCGCGCGGCGGACGGTGGTGCGCTCCGGCCGCTCCTCGCGGGCCGCGTCGAGGCCGAGCGCCGGCAGCAGCTCGGCGAGCGCGTTCTCCACGGCGTCCGCGACCAGCCGGCGGGTGGTCGCCGACGCCGTGCGCCCGTCGCCCGCCGTCGCCGCGTCCTCCAGCCGGGCCGAGGCCAGCCAGCGCAGCACGATCGCCCCGCCGTCCGGCGCCAGGTGGACGCCCGGGCCGTGGCCGCCGTGCGCGATGGGCAGGCCGGCCAGCAGCAGGGCCTCCGTCACCCGGTCCGCCAGCTCCGACGTCGTCAACTCCCCGCCCACAGCGGCGACCGTCTCCACCTCGACCCCTCCTCCGCGGGTGCGGACCGCCCGCGCCGCCCGCGGAGAGAGGGTATCCATGGACATGCAAAATCCAACAGTGTCCGGGACGGTCGGCGCGGGTCAGCGCGGTGGCTCGGGGAGCGGCCCGCAGAGCAGGTTGCCCGGGTCGGCCGGGTTGTCGCTGATCCAGAACTGCGCCCACAGCAGGGCGAATTCGGACCGGCCGAGGTGCCCGTCGCCGTCCCGGTCGAGCTGCTCGAAGACCTCGCCGATCTCCACCGGGCACCCGTGCCAGGTGTCGACCAGGCGGCTGTGCTCGGCCCGGGAGATCAGGCCGTCGCCGTTCTCGTCGACCGCGTCGAAGACCGCGTCCGAGGTGGCGTTGACGTAGTCGAGCATCGCGGGCAGCCGGTCCACCATGGCCAGGACCTCCTCCAGGTCCACCCTGCCGTCGCCGTCGCGGTCGGCCGCCGCCGACAGGTGGTCCCACCAGCCGAGCGTCACCTCGCCGATCCGGGCGGCCAGTTCGGGATCGCCGGCCACCCTGGGCAGGCGGTGCCAGCGGTCGGCGAGATGCCGGAAATCCTCCTGGTCGAGACAGCCGTTCCGGTCGGTGTCGAAGGCGTCGAACATGCCGGAGAGCTTGCTGCGCTGGAACTCGCTGGCCAAGGGAGAACGTCCTCTCTGAGGGGGTGCACTGCCGTGATCCTTTTCCCAACGGCCGGATCCTGCACCGGCGCACCGCGGCGCGGCCTCCGTCCCGCCCCGCTCCGGGGGCGTGTGGAAGCCGCCGCGCGCGGGCACTCCTCCGGTGCGGGCCCCGGAGGAGGGGCGGCCCGGATCAATGCCGCCGTCATTGCCTGTTGATCGCAGGTTTAGCGCCGTGTCGCACAGTGGAGACACGGCCGACGGAGAGACCGACGGCCACTCCGGGGGGAGAAACCATGGGAACCTTGACCCGCATCGCCGGCACCGTCACCGCTGCCGCCGCGCTCGCGATCACGCTGACCGGCACCGCGTCCGCCGCCACCGGCGAGACTTCCGCCAAGACCACCGCCGCCGCGCCGGCCGCCCTCACTGCCGCCCGCAGCACGGTCGTCAAGCTGAACAACTGGACCGGCTGTACCCTCACCCGCGAGAACTGGTCGCTCTCGCACGGCATCTGGACCAGCGTGCCGCCGGTGCGCATCTACGACCAGCAGCAGGGCCGCTGGGCCTCCGAGTCGAACGGCTTCGCCACCGGCACCGAGGGCATCGCCCGGTACTTCGCCGAGAACTGCGCCAACCCGGTGCTGAACGGCCGGATCATCCAGGTGCACTGGAACAACCCGTACGTGGGCTCCAACAGCTACGACTCCAACGGCACCGACCTGATGTTCTACGTCCCGCAGCCGGCCGGCGGCAGCGGCAACAACGCCACCGCCGAGTTCTCCGCCTGGGGCCGCTGACCGCGGCGGGCGCTCCAAAGGGTTCCGAAGCGTTCCGAAGCGTTCCGAAGCGCTCCAGGCCGCTCCCGGGAGCGCCCGCAAGGGAACGGCAAGGGTGCGACTGATGCGAAACAGGGTGTGGGTGGTGCTCGGGTGCGCAAGTATGGCAGGTCCCTGATCAACGCCGATCACTGACCAACTCCGTTGGGGAGGCCGCCAGATGAAGCGCAAGTCCTGGGCACTGCTCACCGCCCTGTCCACCCTGCCGCTCGCCCTGTCCACCACCGCGGTGGCCGCCGAACCGGCCGCCGCCGCGACCACCGCCGGCACCGGGTGCGTCTACACGCCCGCGGTGCCGGCGGACAACTTCAAGGGCATACCGGTCTTCGACGCCAAGAAGGCGGCCAAGCCGTACAGCGCCACCCTGCGCACCACTCAGGGCGCGATCACCTTCCAGGCGCTCACCGACAAGGCCCCCTGCACCACCTACTCGTTCCGCTTCCTCGCCGAACGCGGCTACTACGACCGCAGCCACTGCCACCGCCTGACCACCCAGCGGCTCTACGTCCTGCAGTGCGGCGACCCCACCGGCACCGGCAGCGGCGGCCCCGGCTACTCCTTCCCCGACGAGAACCTCGAAGGGGCGACCTACCCCGCCGGCACCGTCGCCATGGCCAACGCCGGCCCGAACACCAACGGCAGCCAGTTCTTCATCGTGTGGAAGGACACCAAGCTGCTGCCGAACTACACCCCGTTCGGCCGGATCACCGGCGGCATGGACGTCCTGCAGAAGATCGCCGCCGGCGGCGAGGACGACCAGAACGCGCCCGGCGACGGCTACCCGACCCTGCCGGTCGACTTCCGCAAGGTCACCGTCTCCAACCGCTGACGCCGCGCACGCGACGGCCCCGCCGCCCGGAATCCTTCCGGTACGGCGGGGCCGCGCTGCTGCCGGGCCCGGCCCGGGGAACCGACTACTTCGTCTCGTTCAGCGAGGTCGCCACCACACAGGCCAGGTGCGCGAGCGGAGCGGGCATGAACTCGCTCAGCAGGTCGGTACACGCCTGGACGTCACCGCCCGAGGCCAGCGCACAGGCCTGGTTCGCGAGTTCCGCCGGAACACCCAGCTGGGTGGCCTGGCTCACGCAGTCCTGGACCGAGGCGTGCGCCGCCGGCGCGGCCGCCAGCAGACCGGCCACCGGCAGCAGCGCGGTCGCGCCGGCGAGGGCCAGGGGAGTCAGGAATCGTCGCACGGGTCTTTCCTTCCGTTCGAGGCGCCGCCCCCGGTGGGCGACGCCGCCGCGCCCATTGAGCCGCCCCGCCCCCGCCCGCGCCGGACGCCGCGACAGCCGACTCCTCCGGACAGCGGGCACCGATAGCACCGATGGCCGCCGACGCCCTCGGCGCTGCGCCCGCGCGGATCTTCCCGAACGCAGGCATGCCCGCGCCCGAACGGGGCAGCCGACAGCCGTACGACCGAACGCCGTACACCGAACTCCGTACCACGAGGAGGCAGTTGTGAGCAGCGGACTGTGGGACTACAGCAACGCCGAGGGCTGGACGCCGGGCACCGACCTCACCGGCTACCGGGTCGAGGCCACCGACGGCCACATCGGCAAGGTGGACCGGCACACCGCCGAGGTCGACACCGCGCACCTCGTCGTCGACACCGGCCCGTGGATCTTCGGCCACGAGGTGCTGCTCCCCGCCGGCACCGTCCGACGCGTCGACACCGCCGAACGCACCGTCTGGGTCGACCGCAGCAAGGACGAGGTGAAGAACGCGCCCGCCTACCACCGCGAGCGCCACACCGACGACCCCGACTACCACCGCGCGATCGGCGGCTACTACGGCGGAATGGTCTGACCCCCACCCGCCCCCGCACCCCCCGGCCCGCCGCCCGAGCGGGCCGGGGGGTGCGGTTTTCCGAACCGTCGGAACGGGTGCTGGCACGGGCGAAACCGCACCCGCCCGCGCCGCACGATGAAGGCATGAACAGCGTCACCACCACCGACACCGAGATCGCCGCGCGGGCGGACGACCTGTACCGCGGCTACCGGCGGGCCGGCCGCGACACCCCCGTCCTGCGCGGCGTGACCGTGGCGTTCCCGCGCGGAACGTTCACCGCCGTGATGGGCCCCTCCGGCTCCGGCAAGACCACCCTGCTGCACTGCCTGGCCGGCCTGGACCGCCCCGACCGGGGCCGCATCCACTGGGGCGCCACCGCCGTCCACGACCTGCCCGAACGGCGGCTCGCCGAGCTGCGCCGCGAACAGATCGGCTTCGTCTTCCAGGCGTTCAACCTGATGCCCGGCATGACGGCCGCCCAGAACGTCGAACTCCCCGCCCGGATGGCCGGCCGCCGCCCCGCCCGCGCCGCCGTCCACGACGCGCTCGCCCGCGTCGGCCTGGCCGGCTGCGAACGCCGACGCCCCGCCCAACTCTCCGGCGGCCAACAACAACGCGTTGCCATCGCCCGCGCCCTGCTCGCCCGCCCCCGCGTCCTGTTCGCCGACGAACCCACCGGCGCCCTCGACCGCACCACCGGCGCCCAGATCCTCGACCTGCTCCGCAGCACCGTCGACCACCACGGCACCACCTGCGTCATGGTCACCCACGACCCCGCGGCCGCCGCCCACGCCGACCGCGTCCTCCTCCTCACCGACGGCCTCCTCACCGCCGACCTCCACCGCCCGACAGCCCACCGGATCGCCGACGCCCTCGCGGAGACGCGATGAGTACGCTGCTTGCCTGGGGCCAACTGCGGCGCAGGCCGGCCGGGTTCGCCGGTCTCGCCGCCGCGCTGCTGCTCGCCGTCGCCACCGTCACCGCGCTCGGCGCGCTGCTCGGGGCCGAACGGGGCGTGCCCGCCGCCGAGCGGGCAGCGGTGCGCGGGCCCGGAATCGGGCTGATCGCCGGGGCGTTCGGCGAGATCACCGTGCTGGTGGCGTTCTTCGTCGCCCTGAACACCCTCGGCTTCGCCCTCCGCCACCAGTACCGCGACCTCGCGCTGCTGCGCACGATCGCCGCCACGCCCCGCCAGATCCGCCAACTCCTGCGCCGCCAGGCCGCGTTGACGGTCGCACTGGTCGCCGCACCCGGCGTCCTGCTCGGCGCCGCCGCGGCCCGCGCCTTCCTCCGCGCGCTCCAGCACCGCGCGATGGCCGCCCCGCACGCCCGGATCGGCGACCTGCCGCCCGCCGCCGCCCTCGCCGTCGCCGTGACCCTGCTGGTGGCCACCGCCGCCGCGACCCTGACGGCCCGCCGGGTCACCGCACCCACCCCCGCCGCCGCGCTCGCCGACAGCACCGGGCCCGATCGCCGCCCCGGCGCCGTCCGCCTGCTCGCCGCGGCCGCCGCCCTCACCGGCGGCGCCCTGCTGGTGCGCCTCGCCGCGACCCGGCCGCCCGCCGAGGTCGACAAGGCCGCGCAGGCGACGCTCCTCGGCGCGCTCGTCCTGCTGGTGGCCGTCGCCCTTGCCGGGCCGCTGCTCGCCCCGCTCGCCACCGTCCCGCTCGGCCGCGCCCTGCGCACCCTGCTGCCCGCCGCCGGCTGGCAGGCCGACGCCAACCTGCGCGGCTACGCCCGCCGCCTCGCCTCCGCCGTCGTCCCGATCGCCCTGCTGACCGGCCTGTCCGCCACCATGGCCACCCTCACCGCCACCGCCCTCCACGCCACCGCCGGACCGCCCGAAGGCGCCACCTCCGCCACCGACACCTGGCTGCGGCAGACCGAACTCGGCCTGCTCACCGCGTTCGGCGCGATCGCCACCGTCACCACCCTCGCCGCGCTCACCGGCGAACGCCGCCGCGAGTTCGCCCTGCTGCGGCTGCTCGGCGCGACCCGCGCCGACGTGCTGCGCGTCCTCACCCTGGAGGCCGCCCTCACCGCCGCCCTCGGCCTGCTCCTCGGCGGCGCCGTCACTGCCGCCACCACCGTCGCGTTCAGCGTCGCCGCCACCGGCCACCCGGTGCCGACCGTCCCCGCCGCCACCTGCGCCGGCATCGCCGCCGCAGCCGTCCTGCTCACCGTCCCCACGGTGCTCGCCGCCGCGACCGCCGCGATGCGCCGGCCCCCGACCGAAACGGCGGGCGGCACACACCACTGAGCTGCGGGAACATGATCACCGTCGGGCGACACGGAGGTGGACGATGAGCAGGCCGACACGGCGCCGGTGGACGGTGCGACCGGGGGAGGTGGCCTACCTGGTGCTCGGCCTGCCCGCGGCGCTCCTCGGCGGGGCGTACGCGCTGGCCGCGCTCTACGCCGGAGTGCTGCTCTCACTGACGGTCGTCGGCCTGCCCGTCACCGCGCTCGCCCTCACCGGCGCCCGCCGACTCGGCCACCCGCAACGCTGGCTGGCCGCCCGGCTGCTCCACGAACACGTCCCCGCCCCCGGCCCCGCCGCCCGCCCGCCCGGCCCCGCCGCCCGGATCAGGGCTGCCCTCACCGACCCCGTCGCCTGGCGCACCCTCGCCCACCTGCTGCTGCGCCTGCCGCTCGGCGTCCTCGGCCTCGCCGCCGTCCTGCTCCCCCTCGCCGGCTGCTGGCTGCTCGGCTTCCCGCTCTGGCTGCGCCTGCTGGAGGACGGCCCGCACCCCGCCACCCCGCTCGACCTCGCCGCCCCGCCGCTCGGCCTCGCCCTGCTCGCCCTCACCCCGCCCCTGCTGCGCCTCACCGCCGACGCCAACCGGCTGCTGGCCCGCCACCTGCTCGGACCGGCCCGCACCCAGCAGCGCGTCCAGGACCTCGAAACGGCCCGCCACACCCTGCTCACCACCGGCGCCGAGAGACTGCGCCGCCTCGAACGCGACCTGCACGACGGCACCCAGGCCCGCCTGGTCGCCCTCGCCATCACCCTCTCGCTCGCCGACGACCACGCCCCCGCCGACTCCCGCCTGCGCGCCCTGCTCGACCGCGCCCGGACCCAGACCGACGACACCATCGCCGCACTCCGCGCCCTCACCCGGGGCCTGCGCCCCACCGGCCTCGACGGCGGCCTCGCCGAAGCCCTGCCCGCCCTCGCCGCCGGCTGCGCCGTCCCCGTCGCCGTCCGCCTCGACCTGCCCGAACACCGCCCGGAGGAAGCCGTCGAACAGACCCTCTGGTACTGCGCCGCCGAACTCCTCACCAACATCAGCAAGCACAGCACCGCCACCGCCGCCGAACTCACCGTCACCGCCGGCCCCGACCGGATCCGCCTCACCGTCCACGACAACGGCCGGGGCGGTGCCACCGCCACCCCCGGCCACGGCCTGCACGGCCTCGCCGACCGCGTCGCCGCCGTCGACGGCGCCCTCCGGATCACCAGCCCCCCGGGCGGCCCGACCGTCGCCACCGCCGAACTGCCGCTGCGCCTTGGGTAGTTGACGGCCCATTGTCCCGGCCGTGCTACGTTGATCTGCTTTGCTCCGCCCGGAAGGAAAGCAGATGAACCTCCCCGCCCCGCACCGCCGGTTCCTCGCCGAGACGCTCCCGCGGATCCGGCAGGACGCCCGCATCGCCGGCGTCGCCGTCGCCGGATCGATCGCCGAGGGCCGCCCCGACCTCCACTCGGACGTCGACCTGGTCCTCGCCGTCGAGGACGACGCGTACGACGCCGTGATGCGCGAACGCCTCGCCCTGATCGGCAGCTGGACCCGGCTGGTGGCCGGCTTCACCGGCGAACACGTCGGCGAACCCCGGCTGATCGTCACCCTGGTCGGCCCGCCGCTGCTGCACGTGGACTTCAAGTTCGTCCGGCTCGCCGACTTCGCCCGGCGCAGCGAGGACCCGCAGGTCCTCCAGGACCGGGACGGCCGCCTCGCCGACGCGCTCGCCCAACAGCCGCCCTGCGCCGAGGAGTTCGACCAACAGTGGATCGAGGACCGGTTCTGGGTCTGGGTGCACTACGGCGCGACCAAGCTCGGCCGCGGCGAACTCTTCGAGACCGTCGCCGTCCTCACCCACCTGCGCGACCTCGTCCTCGGCCCGCTCGCCGCCCACCGCGCGGGCGCGACCCCGCGCGGCGTCCGCCGCCTGGAGACCGTCGCCCCCGACGCCGCCCACGCCCTGCGCGCCACCCTGTGCGGCTACGACCGCGCCGAGGCCGGCCGGGCGCTGCTCGCCGCCGTCGACCTCTACCGCCGGTGGTCCGGCGGCGCCGACCTCGAACGGCGCCGGCAGGCGGAGCAGCTCGCCGTGCAGTACCTGCACGAGATCGTCGAGCAGCAGCCCTGACCGGAACGGGCCGCCCACCCGACCGTCAGCCCACCTCGGCCAGGTAGGCCAGCACCGCCAGCACCCGCCGGTTGTCGGCCGGCGAGGCGTGCAGGTCGAACTTGGTGAACACCGACGCGACATGCTTCTCCACCGCCCGCTCCGAGACCGAGAGCCGCTGCGCCACGGCCCGGTTGGAGCGGCCCTCCGCCATCAGCGCCAGGACCTCGCGCTCACGGGGCGTCAGCCCGTCCACGGCGCTGCGGCGGCGGGCCCGCATCAGGTGCGTGACGACCTCCGGATCCAGCGCGGTGCCACCGGCGGCGACCCGGCGCAGGGCATCGACGAACTCCGACGTCCGGGCCACGCGCTCCTTCAACAGGTACCCGATCCCGGCCGCACCGTCGGCCAGCAGCCGGGCCACCCAACCGGACTCCAGATGCTGGGAGAACACCAGCACACCCACCCCCGGCCAGGACCGCCGAATCCGCAGCGCCGCCCGCACCCCCTCGTCGGTGTGCGTGGGCGGCATCCGGACATCCACCACCGCCACCTGCGGCCGGTGCTCGGCGACCGCCGCGAGCAACTCCTCCCCGGTGGCGACCGCCGCCGCCACCTCCAACCCGCGCACCGCCAGCAGCTCCGCCAGGCCGTCCCGCAAAATCGCCGAGTCCTCGGCCAGCACCACCCGCAGGCGATCGTCGTCCATCATCCGACCATCCTCCCGCACCACCGATCCCGCCCGCGCGGCCCGGCCCGCGCCTCACCGACCCCCAGGACCCCGGTCGCTCGGCGCACGGCACGACGGCCGGCCGGGAGTCAGCGACCAGTCGGCGTCCGCGAGGCGCAGCACCCGGTCGGCGCGGTCCGCCTGCGACGCGCGGTGGGTGACGACGAGCAGCGCGCCAGGACGGTCGCGGAAGGCCTGCTCGATGCGGAGCTCGGCGGTGGCGTCGAGCCAGCTGGTCGCCTCGTCGAGAATGGTGAGCGGTGAAGCAGCGAGGAACGCCCGTACCAGCGCGACGAGTTGACGCTCGCCCGGCGACAGGACGGCCGCGCCGACCGGCCCGTCCAGCCCGCCGTGACGGTCCGCGAGCGCCTCCGCACCGAGCACCCGCAGAGCCTCGCGCAGCCGCGCCGTCGGCAGATCCGTGGCCGGCCAGCGAAGGTTCTCGGCGAGGGTGCCGGTGAAGACGTACGGCTCCTGTGGGAGCAGCACCCGCAGCCCCGCCCGCGCGGCGGGCGACAGCCGCCCCGCCGACAGGCCCGACAGCAGAACCTCGCCGCGATCCGGACGTAGCAGCCCGGCGGCCAGCGCCGCGAGCGTCGACTTGCCGGTGCCGGACGGCCCCACCACCGCGAGACTCTCCCCGTCCCGGAGCGCCAGATCGACGTCCCGCAGCACCGGCTCCGCGCCACGCCCCCACGAGAAGCCGACCCCGCGCAACTCCAGCGCCGGCGGCCGCGACCGCCGCCGCACGGGCGGCGGCGGCACGACGGCAGGCTCCTCGCACGGCGTCGCGGCCGTCCCAGCCGTCGCGGCCAGGCGCTCGGCGGCGACGGACAGGCGCAGCCAGGACGGACCCAGCCCCTGCACCAGCAGCCGCAGCGCCGGCTCCAACGTGCCCAGCAGATACCCGAGGGCGCCCAGCAGCGCACCCGGACTCAGACCGCCCCGCAACAGCGCCGGGGCGGTCACCACCAGAACGGCCAGCGGACCGTGCACACCCAACGCGACCAGCAGATGCCGGACGGCGGCCAGCCGGGCCAGCGCCCGCCCGGCAGCCTCGTTCGCGGCGACATCGGCCAGCACCCGATCGACCGCCCGCTGCTGCGCCCCGCAGGCGGTCAGGTCGCGCAGCGCGGTCATGGTGCGCAGCGCCGAGGCGGTGAACTCCTCCTCGGTGCCGAACAGTTCACGCTGACGACGGGCCATCCGGGGGGTCAGCGCGGCGAACGCCACCAGCGACAGCAGCAGCGGCGCGCCGACCGGGACGAGCGCGGCAGGCGCGAGCGCGGCCGTGCCCGCCACCACCGCGGCGAGCGTCAGCACCAGATGCGAGACCAGCAGCAACTGCCCCGCCAGCCCGTCGCGCACCGCCTCGACCTGCCGGGTGATCCGCGCCACCGCGACGGCCGCCGCATCCGGATCCGGCCGCGTCGCAGCCGTCTGCCGCAACGCCCCGTCCGCCGTCGCCCGCAACACCCGGTCGCGGGCCGGCTCCACCACCCGCGCCAACGGACCGTAGGCGCCCCGAGCACCCCACGCCGAGACCGCCGCCGCAGCGGCGAACAGCCCCAACCAGCCCCACCCGACGGCCGGTTGGCGCGCCAGAAACCCCTTGTCGACCGCCAGCGCGAGCGCCTTCCCGGAGACCGCCGCAGGCCCAGCGGACAACACCGTCCACCCGGCCAGCCGCCCCACCTCCGGCAGCGCCCCGGCCAGCGCCACCCGCAACAACCCAGGCCCACCCCGGGCCGCCCGCCCACCATCGGATCGCGTCATGGGACGGCCCCCCGCAAGAGTCGGTGCTGAACACAAGGACGGAGCCCCGCAGGGCCGATGAGGCGCGATCCGCCCTCCGCGAGCCGAGCGGTGCCACCGGCCACCCGCAGAGCACACTTGACGACCTCGCCAGACGCCGGCGACCACCCTGGTGGGCCGTCCGGGCAGGTGTGGCGTTCCAAGCCGACCGGCCAACACAGCTGCTCTCCTGCACCGGGCCCGGGAGAGGCCGAACAACCGCCGCCGCCCGCAGTCGCGCCGTGTGGAACTCCCACCAACTCCCTTGCACCCAACACGACTTCGCCGACCCTCTCCGCGACCACCCGCCCCGACCAGCCCTCCGGGCGGCCCGATCCATCGGCGGTCGCCAGCAATGTGCGGCAGCACGCCGGCCGTCGCGACAGTGGTGCCCTCGCTTCGGCTGCTGAACGCCAGATCCCTGCCACCTGCCCGGCGGGCCGTCCTGGCTGCTCGCCTTCGGGCGGTGCCGTGGCACGCGGCACCCCGGCCGTCGTGGCGAGCGCGCCGTCGTTCCGACCGCCAACTCTCGCCCTCCCGCACCGGTTTGGCCGCGCCAGAACCTTCGGTGCTCGCCCCCAGGCAGCGCTGTGTCCGCCGCCGAAGCATCCCGGCGATCCGCATGCCGGCGCGGGCTCTGCCAACTGCCGACCACCCGGGCAGACTTGGCTGACCGGTTCGGTGATCGCATGGTCCGTGGGCCCGCCAGGTCGCCCGAGCCATGGGTGTTCGCCTCCGGGCAGTGCCTGCCGTGGTCGCCAGCGGCTCGCGGAAGTCCGGCCGTCGTGGCGGGGATGCTGCCGCTTTGACCCGCCAACTCTCCTCTCTCACGCCGGCTTGGCCATGTCCGGGCCTTCGGTGCTCGGCTCCAGCCAGCGCTGTGTCTGCCGCCGAAGCAGTGGTGCCGGTGATCCGAAGGCCGGCGCCGAGTCCGTCAACTGGTGGCCAGCCGCGCAGGCTCGGTTGTCCAAGTCGGTGATCGTGTGGTCCGTGGGTTCGCCAGGTGGCTCGAATCGTCGGCGTTCGTCTCCGGGTGGTGCCGTGGTTTGCCGTCGCTGTGTGGCAGTCGGGCCGCTGTGATGGTGGTGCTGTCGCTTCGACCGTCGGCGTGATCGTCGCCAACTCTCGCCCTCCCGTGCCGGTTTGGCCGTACCCGGGCCTTCGGTGGGTGGCTCCGGGCAGCGCTGTGTCTGCCGCCGAGACTGCGGTGCCGGTGATCGTGTGGTCCGTGGGCCCGCCAGGTCGCCCGAGCCATGGGTGTTCGCCTCCGGGCAGCGCCGTGGCCGCCGGCGGTGCGCGGTAGCCCGGCCGTCGTGGCAAGTGCGCCGTCGCCCCGATCGCCGCCAACTCCCACCTCCGCAAGCCGATTTCTCCGCTCCCGAGTGCGAGCCGTCAACGCGCGCCTCCGAAGACTGCCCCGCCCGCCGGTGGCGTTTCGCAGCCGCGCCGCGACCGCCCCGACGGTGGGCCCGGCGGGCGTCATGCGGTGGGCTCCGGCGAGTCGGGGGCGAACAGGGCCCGGTACGCGGGGGAGTGCCACAGTGTTCGGTGCGGAGCCAGTGCGCGCAGGTGGCCGGTGTCGAGCCAGGCGACCAGGTCGGCTTCGGCGGCGAGGGCGGGGCTGCGGGTGGCGCACAGCCGGGTGGCGTCGCGGGTGCGCAGGGCGGCCAGGACGGTGGCTTCGGCGGACGGGTCGAGGCCACCGGTCGCGTGGTCGAGGACGAGCAGCCGGGCGTCCCGGCACAGCGCTCGCGCCAGGCCGACCCGCTGGCGCTCGCCGCCGGACAGTGGTGCGTCGCCCGGTGGCGTGCCGTAGGCGGACGGCAGCCTCCGCAGGAACGCGTCCGCCCCGACCGCCCGCGCGGCCTCCACCAACTCCCGCTCGCCAAGCCCCTCTTGCCCGAGCCGGAGCGCGTCCGCGACCGTCTCCCCGTACAGCACCGGATCGGCGAACGCCACCGCCACCGCCGCCCGCAGCTCGCGCTCCCGGAGGGCGGCGAGGCTGACGCCATCGAGCCGCACCTCGCCCCGCGACGGTCGCAGCAGCCCGGCCCCCAGCGCCGCGACCGCCGTCGTCGCGGCATCGTCCGCCCCCACCACCGCCACCCAGCAACCGGCCGGAACCGCCAGATCGAGCCCGTCCAGCAGCGCCCCCGAACCCGCCGCCACCGCCACCCCCAGGAACTCCAACCTCCCACCCCCATGGGGAAGTTCGACATCCCCGACAGCGGGCAGCGGGGCCGCCCGGAGCTCGGCCAGCCGAACCGCGGCGGCCCGCGCCCGCGCCAGGTCCAGCAGACTCTGCGCCGCGCCGAAGCCCCCCAGCCCGACCGTGGCGTACGCCAGTGCCGCCGCCATACCCCCGGGGGTGAGACGCCCGGCGGCCAGCTCCGCGCCCGCCGCCGCCAGCACGGCCACCTGCGTCGCGGGCGCCAGCAGGCCCACCCGCCAAGCGGTCTCCCGTTGGCTGCGCCACAACGCCCGTCCGTGCGAGGAGAGTTCGGGCAGCGGACGCAGCACCCGGTCCAGCTCGGCCGCCCGCGCGCCGGCCGCGGCGATCGACGCACTGCCGTGCAGCGCCTCCACCAGTCGGGAGGCGATCGCGGACTGCGCGGCCTGGTACGCCTCGCCGTGCCCGGCGGTGCGCCGCACCTGCCGCCGGATCAGCAGCCACCCGGCCGGCGCCGCCACGAGGAACGCCGCCGCCGGAAGCGGCGACAGCAGGAACAGGCCGGTCACCGCCCCTGCGGCGGTGGCCAGTTGGGCGACGGTCTGCACCACGGCCGCCCCCGCCAGCGCGGCCTGCGGGGCGCTGCCGGTCAGCCGCGCTGCCACATCGCCGGCCGTCGGACCGCCACCCGCGCCGCCGCCCACCGCGGCACCGCCCACCGCGGCACCGCCAGCCGCGGCACCGCCCACCGCCCCCGCCCCCACCCGCCGGACCGCCTCGGCCCGCAGCGCCCCGCCCACCGCCGCCGCGCCCCCCGGCGCCGCGAACTGCGCGCCGGCCTCCGCGGCCGCCGCCACAACCACCAGCACCAGCAGCGGAGTTGCGGCACCCGCCCCAGCCCCGGCCAGCGTCCGGTCGATCGCCCGGGCGAGCGCACGGGGCAACAGCAGCGTGCACGCCGTGCCGACCGCGACCGACAGGGCCAACGCCACCGTCCAGCCCCGCTTCAGCACCAGCACGGACCGCAACACCGACACGCGCGGAACGACGGACACCACGGCTCCCCGGGTCGAACCGGACATGCGGACATGCAGGTCGCCGAGGGCCAGTCGAACAAGGCGATCGGCGTCGCGATGGGCCTCTCCGCCCTGACCGTGAAGAGCCACCTCGCCCG
>NZ_JBSGDD010000087.1:0-29249 GCF_053602195.1 Kitasatospora sp. NPDC004531
GCTGTGGGGACCGGGGCGTGCGGGAGCGTTGTTCTCAGCGTTTCACGGTCGATCTGTGCGCAGTGGCTCAGTAGTAGTAAAAGCCCCACCTTTGCTGCGGAGAGGTGGGGACGTACGTCCAGAGTGTGAGGTAGACGCCGTTCGCCATCTGGTCCCCCCTGGGGGTCAGGGCCTTTCCGGAGTAGTAGTTCGCAATCCACCCGGTTGGGTCATAGCCGAACTGCTGGGACTTCGATCCGGGGACGCACGTCCACAGGGTGAGAACTGCCCCGTCGGTGTTGTATGCGTCTCCTTGGGGAGTCATGCACTTTCCGCTCGCATCGTTGACGAGCTGGTTGCCCTGCCAGTGCCACATCTGGGGAGCGGCACCAGGGACGCACTGCCACAGTGTGACAATGGCTCCATTTTCCGTGCTGTTGCCCAGCGGAGTGGCACAGTAGGCGGTAGAACTTGCGCTGGTGTTCGCCAGGTAAAGAGGAGTGGCGCTGTGCGCTGGTCCTGCAGGGGCAAGTACGGCCAGGCCGGCCGCAGTCACGATGGCCGCCAGTATACGTCGCATGTCTCTCTCATCCGTCGATGAAAAGCGTGGCCTGCGAAGAGCTGGGATCGATTCGCCGAATTCCACACGACACTTGGGGGGAATCGATCACCCCCCGTGCCGTCCCAGCCTTTTTGCGCATTCGACTGTCGATGACGGTAGTAGTCGGACCCGGGCCTGCGCAGTGCAAAACGAGACATCTCGAGCGAGGTGATTTTCTCGCTTGTGCGCCGCTTCTTGGCACATGCGCGCTTTGTCGCAAATAGCCGCATGGCAAAAATGGGGCGTCACCGACCCGGCGAACTTGTGCGGTCGGAGCACTGGCCGCCGGCCGTACGCCCGCCGGAGCGGCGCCGCTCACCAGGCCCAGCGCGGCGGGGCCGCGTTGCGCAGCAGGGCGACCAACTGCCGTCGCAGCGCGCGGTCCTCGTCGGTCTCGGTCGCGAGGTCGAGTTGCACGATGTCGACGCCGGCGGCGCGCAGCAGGTGGATGCGGGCGGCGACGGTCGCGGGCGAGCCGGTGTACGCGGCGGCCAGGTTGCGGCGGATGTAGGAGGCGATCTGGTCGGGGCCGGTCAGGCCCCGCTCGCGGTCGCGGTCGAGGGCGACGGCGTCGAGGTGGCGCGCGTACTCGGGGCCGGTGGCGAGCTGGATCGCGTCCCGGCGCAGCCGTCGCAGGCGCTGCTGGGCCTCGCCGTCGGTGCCGACGAGCACCACGGTGACGTGCCGCCAGATCCGCAGGGTGCGGCCGTGCCGGGCGGCGGCGGCGCGGGCCTCGGCGGTGCGCCGGCGGGTGTCGGGCAGCGGCAGCGGCGGGACGGCGTACACCTGCGCGTACTTCGCGGCGAGTTCGACGCCCTGCGCCGACGACCCCCCGAAGGAGATCAACTCGCTGTCGGGCGACGGGCGCAGGCCCGGTCTGGCGGCGCGCAGGGTGTAGTACTCGCCGTCGTGGTCGAGGTCGCTCTCGGCGGCGAGGTAGCGGGTGAGGACCGCGAGGTACTCCTCGGCGCGCCGGTAGCGCTCCGCCTTGGGGAGGGTGTCGCCGTCGCGGGCGACGTCGGCGTCGCTGGAGCCGATGATCACGTGCGCGCTGATCCGCCCGGCCGACAGCCGGTCCAAGGTGGCGAGCGAACGGGCCGCCGTGGTGGGCGAGTTGACGCCTATGCGGTGCGCGGCGGCGATCCGCAGCCGGCTGGTGGCGGCCAGCGCCCAGCCGGCCACCAGCCAGGGGTCCGGCCAGGAGGAGGACTGCACGACGAGCGCGCTGTCGAGGCCGTCCTCCTCCAACTCCCGGGCGGCGCGCACGATGTGGGCCGGGTCGGCGGTGCGTTCGCGCGGGTCGGGCGCCCAGCGCAGGGCCTGCCGTTCGGCGGGGGTGTCGCCGAGGACGGGCGCGGCGCGGACGCCGCCGCGCAGTTCGAGCTCCATCAAGGGGTCTCCTTGTCACGGAGGCGGGCGGGCCGCCCGACTGCGGCCCGCCGCAGGACAGTCGGTCACCGGGCGGCGGGCCCGAGCCGGGCGAGGGTGTCCAGCAGCCGGGTGCGGCTGGTGAACACCTCCGGCGGCAGTGAGACGTACAGCTGGATGGCGGTGACGCCGGGCTGCTGGTAGCGCAGGATCTGTTCGCGGCACTCCTCGGGCGAGCCGCTGAGGAACAGCGCGTCGACGACCTCGTCGGGCAGTGCGCGCTGCGCGCCCTCGTGGTCGCCGTCGGCCCACCGCTTGTGCGTCTCGGCGAGCAACTCGCCGTTGCCCAGCCACTCGTGGAACTTGCGGTAGGGCTCGCGGTTGAGGATCCAGGCGAGGAACGGCCGACTGGCGCGGTGCGCGTAGGCGGTGTCCTCGGTGGGGCAGACGAACACCTTGACGACGAGTTCCTTGCCGGGCGGCTGCGGGCCGACGGCGTCGAGCACCTTCGGCAGGTCGTGGGCGCCGAGCAGGTTGGTGATCGCGCCGTCGCCTTCGTTGAAGCCCAGGCGCAGCATGCCGGGCCGCAGCGCGCCGAGGATGACCTTGACGGGGTCGGCGGGCGGGTGCGGCAGGCGGTAGCCGGTGATGGAGAAGGTGTCGAAGTCGCCCGCCACGTGCTCGCCGCGCAGCGCGGCGGTGAGGAAGCGCAGCACGTCGCGGGTGCGCTTGAACGGCTCGTCGAACGGGATGCCGTTGATGTCGGTGACGTGCGCGGGCACCGACGCGCCGATGCCCAACAGCACGCGCCCGGGGGCGAGTTGGGCGAGTGTCGCGGCGGTCTGGGCGAGCACGGCGGGCCCCCGGGTGTGGACGGGGACGATGCCGGTGGCGATCCGCAGGTGCGGCGACCAGGCGGCGGTGGCGGCGAGCGGGGTGAACGCGTCGGTGCCGCCGCCCTCCGCGCTCCACACGTCGCCGTAGCCGAGCTCGGGCAGCCGCTCCACCAGGAAGCGGTGGCGGTCGATGGTCAGGCCCGGCAGCGGAAGGGTGATGCCCCAGGCGGGCGGTGGCTGGTGAAGCGTCATGAACTCGCTCTTCCGTAAAGGGATCTGATGACTCGTCAGTTGCCGACGCGGACGGTGGTGAGGTCGAGGAACCAGGACTGCGGCTGGACGAGTCCGTGGACGGTGGGCGCGAGGGCGCGCGGGTTGCGGTCGTTGACCACGAACAGCCACGGCGCGTCCTCGGTGACCACGTGCAGCGCGGTGCGGTAGTCGGCCTGCCGGGCCGGGACGTCGGGTTCGGCGGCGGCGGCGGCGATCAGTCCGTCGACCGCCGGCTTGGCGTAGTGCCCGGTCCAGAAGGGGCTGTTGGAGCCGAGGAACAGCGGCAGCAGGGCCTCGGACTGGAACAGCGTGGTGGACTGGGCGATGGCGTCGGAGTCGAGTGCGACCTGTCCCTTGGCCTCGGCGCCGATCAGGGTGGTCCAGTCGGTGGTGCGGATCTCCACCTTGATGCCGACGGCGGCGAGGTCGCGCTGGAGCGCTTCGGCGATCGGGACGGGCAGCAGGTTGCCGGAGCCGCCGGTGGGCACCGTCACGGAGGTGCCGAATCCGTTCGGGTAGCCGGCGTCGGCGAGCAACTGCCGTGCCTTGGACGGGTCGTGGGAGTAGCGGTCGCCGGCCGGGTCGTAGGCGGCGGTGGCGCGCGGTGCGGCCTGGTAGGCCGGGTCGGCGGTGCCGTGCAGCAGTTTGTCGGCGATGGCCTGCCGGTCGATGGCGTAGTTGGCGGCCTGCCGGACCCGCACGTCCGCCCACGGCCCCTTCGCGGTGTCGAGGATCCAGTACCAGAGGTGGTCGTAGCTGTTGGTGAGGATCTGCGCGCCGGAGGCCTTGAGGCTGTCCAGGTCGTCGGGGTTGGGGTACTCGATCCAGTTGACGCCGCCGGAGCGCAGCGCGGCGGTGCGGGCCGCCGGGTCGGGCAGCGCCTTGACGATCAGCCGGTCGAGCTTGGGTGCGCCGCGCCAGTAGGTGCGGTTGGCGGCGAGTTCGACCTGCTGGCCCTCGGTCTGCGAGACGAACCCGAACGGGCCGGTGCCGACCGGGTGTTGGGCGAAGTTCGCGCTGCCGGTCCTGCGGACGGCGGTGGGGCTGGCGATGAGCACGTGCGCGAGGTCTTCGGGGAAGTGCCCGTTGGGTGCGGTGGTGACGAGTTCGATGTGGGTGTCGTCGGTCTTGCGGTAGGAGGCGATGTCGCCGGCGTACTCCTTGGCGGCCGCGCCGAGCGCGTCGGTGTACTCGGGGCTGGACTTGTCCAGGTAGCGGTGCAGGTTGAACAGCACGGCGTCGGCGTCGAACGGCGTGCCGTCCTGGAAGGTGACGCCCTGGCGGAGGGTGAACGTCCAGGTCAGCCTGTCCGGCGCGACCTGCCAGGACTCGGCGAGCGCGCCCGTCACCTGGGGCGGCCGGTCGGTGTGCTCCAGCAGCTCGTAGCGGGTGAGCCCTTCGTAGATCTGGAAGCTCAGCAGGCGCTTGCCCTCGTACCCGGCGCCGCCGATCACGGTGTCCAGGTTCGGCAGCTTCCCGGTCGCCCCGATCACCAGCGTGCCGCCCGCGGCGCCGTCTCCGCCGCCGGCGGTCGCGGTGGTGCAGGCTGCGGTCGTCAGCAGGACGGCGGCCGACAGCGCGGCGGCTCCGAGACGGGTGCGAACGTGCTTGCTCATGACGGTCCTTCGGTCGGTTCGGTGGTACGGGTGTGCGGGGCGCGCAGCTCGACGTGCGGCCCTGAGGCAGCCAACAGGGCCTGGGTGTAGGGGTGTTGGGGGTCGTTCCAGAGGGCTCGGGTGGCTCCCTGCTCGACCACCCGGCCGGCCCGCAGCACCAGGGTGCGGTCGGCGAATCCGGCCACGGCCGCCAGGTCGTGCGAGACGAACAGGTAGGCGGTGCCGGTGCGTTCGCGCAGTTCGGTGAGCAGGTCCAGCAGCCGCCGGCGGGTGTCGGGGTCGAGGGCGGAGGTCGGCTCGTCGCACACCACCAGGGCCGGTCCGGTGGCCAGCGCCCGGGCCACCGCGACGCGTTGCAGCTGCCCGCCGGACAGCTCGCGCGGCAGCCGCCGGGCCAGCTCCGGGGCGAGGCCCACCTGCCGGAACAACTCGCCGACCCGCTCGGCGCGTTGACGCCGCGGCACGCCGTGGGCGCGCAGCGCGAAGGCGACGGCCTCGCCGGCCCGCAGCGCCGGGTTCAGCGAGCCGCCGGGGTGCTGCGGCACGAACTGGAGCCGGCCGCGCACCGCCCGGTCCGCCCGTGCCCGCAACCGCGCCGGGTCGCGCCCCTCGAACGCCACCGTCCCCGCGTCCGGCCGCACCAGGCCCAGCGCGAGCCGTGCCAGCGTCGACTTCCCCGACCCGGACTCCCCCACCAGCGCGACGGCCTCCCCGGCCCGCACCCGCAGGCTCACCCCGCGCACGGCCGGGCGGCCGGACCAGCTCTTGGCGACCGCGTCCAGGCGCAGCAGCGTCGTGTCGGCGGTCATGACCGGGCTCCCGTGGCGGCGGCGGGGACGAGCAGGGTCTCGGCGGGGCCGGTGGCGGTCAGCCGGCCGCGGTCGAGCACGGCGAGGGTGCCGCCGATCCGGGCGGCGGCGGACAGGTCGTGGGTGACCAGCAGCAGGGCGAGGCCGCGCTCGGTGCGCAGCGCGGTGAACAGGTCGAGGACGCGGGCGCGCAGCAGCGCGTCCAGCGCGGTCGTCGGCTCGTCGGCGATCAGCAGCTCGGGCCCGCACGCCACCGCGAGGGCGATCGCGGCGCGCTGGCGCAGCCCGCCGGACAGCTCGTGCGGATACGCGGCGGCCGCCCGCTCCGGGTCGGGCAGCCCGGCGGCGGCGAGCACCGGCAGCGCGGCCGCGCGGGCGTCCCTGCGGCTGTCGGCCAGGCCGTGGCGGCGCAGCACCTCGGCGAGCTGGGCGCCGATCCGGCGCAGCGGGTCGAGGGTCGCGGACGGGTCCTGCGGGACGTAGCCGATCCGCCGGCCCCGGATCCGCGACAGCTCCCGCTCGGGCAGGCCCAGCAGCTCCCGCCCGCCGAGCCGCACCGACCCGCGCACGACGGCCCCCCGCCCGGGCAGCCCGAGCACCGTCCGCGCCAGCGTGGTCTTCCCGCTCCCGGACTCGCCGAGCAGCACCAGCGCCTCCCCCGCACCGAGCGCCAGGCTCACCCCGTCCACGGCCCGCACCCCGCCGGGGTGCTCGACCGTCAACGCTTCGACGGACAGCACGTTCATGCGTCGTCCTCCACGAGATCCGGGCGCGGGTGGGGGTGCGAAGCCGGGGGCGCGGGGAACTGCGCGAAGCGGGAGGCGCTCCACCGCAAAGATCGCGACGCAGGAGAATGACCTGCACTTGATCGCGACCTTGCGGACGGGCTTTGCGCTTGTCGCGCAGTTCCGCCCCCTCGCTTCGCTGGGGGTACCCCCAGCGCCCCTGTTTTCGCGCCCGCCCGCCGCTCGCCGCCCACCGCGTTGAACAGCACCGACACCCCCAGAATCACCAGCGCCGGCATCGCCGCCAGCCACGGGTGGGTGAAGATCGCCGGCCGGAGTTCGTCGAGCATCGCCCCCCACTCGGCCGTCGGCGGCGCGACCCCGAGGCCGAGGAACGAGAGACCCGCCGCGTAGACGATGGCCAGCCCGACCAGCGAGGTGGCGTACGTCAGGACCACGGGCGCCACCACGGGAAGCACCTGCCGCAGCACGAGCGTCGGCCAGGTCGCCCCGCTGACGCGCGCCGCCTCCAGGTACTCCGCCGTGCGGATGCGGCGCGTCTCGGTGAACGCGACCCGGGCCACGGCCGGGGTGAGCACCACCGACAGCGCCAGGACGGTCGAGGTGAGCCCGGGCGTGAGGAGGGAGGCGATCGCGATCGCGAGGAGCACGCCGGGGAACGCGTACAGCACGTCGAGGGTGCGCAGCAGGGCCTGTTCGGTGACGCGTCCGCCGAGGCCCGCGGCGATGCCGAGCAGCGCGCCGGCCAGCGCGGCGAAGGCGACGGGCAGGAGTCCGGCGGCCAGGGAGGGGCGGGCGGCCCAGAGCAGTCGGCTGAGCAGGTCGCGTCCTTGGCTGTCGGTGCCGAGCGGGTGGCCCGGGCTGCCGGGGTCGAGCAGGCGGTCGGCGAGGTGTCCGGCGTTCGGGTCGGCGGGGGCGAGCAGGGGTGCGGCGAGGGCCAGCAGGACGGGCAGCAGTGCGAGGACGGCCGTCACGAGGCGTCGATTTGTCGTCATGTCAGCCCCGCACCCGGGGGTCGATCGCGGCGTGCGCGGCGTCGACCAGCAGGTTGATGCCGACGAACGCGGTGCCGACGATCAGCACGCCGCCCTGGATCACCGGCAGGTCGCGGGCGGTGAGCGCGTCGTAGAGCAGGCGGCCGAGGCCGGGCCAGGCGAACAGGGTCTCCACGAAGACGACTCCCTCCAGCAGGTAGGCCAGTTGCAGGCCGCCGATGGTCAGCAGCGCGGGCGAGGCGTTGTGCGCGCAGTGCCGCAGCACCGCGGCCCGGCCCAGGCCGCGGGCGCGCAGGCCGTCGGCGAGGTCGCCGTCGAGGACGGCGGACAGCGCGGCGCGGTGGACCCGCGCCGTGAGGCCGAGCGGGACGAGGGCGGCGGCAGTCGCGGGCAGCAGCAGGTGGCGCAGCAGGTCGCCGGGCCCGCCGCCGCCGAACGCGTCCTGGGTGCCGCCGGCCGGCAGGAGCTGCCAGTGGACGGCGAACACGGCGATCAGCAGCAGCGCCACCGAGTACTGGGGGGCGGAGACGGCGAGCGTGGACGCGGCGCCGGACAGGCGCCCCCACACGCCGTCCGGGCGCAGCGCGCCGAGGGTGCCGAGCAGCACGCCGCCCGCCAGGACGAGGGCGAACGCGGCGGCGGTGAGCGTCAGGGTCTGGCCGAGGGCGGGCAGCAGCTGGGCGGTGACGGGGCGTTGGGTGGCGGTCGAGGTGCCGAGGTCGCCGGTGAGGACGTGGCCGAGCCAGTCCAGGTAGCGGACGGGCAGCGGCCGGTCGAGGCCGATCCGTTCCGCCAGGGCCTGCCGGGCCTCGGCGGGTGCGCCGGGCCCGAGGAACGCGGTGACGGGGTCGCCGGGGACGAGCGCGACGGTGGCGAACACGACGGCGCTCACCCCCAGCAGGGTGGGCACCGCGAGCAGCAGGCGGCGCAGCAGGAAGCCGGTCACGGGGCGAGGGCGGTGGGCATGGGCGGCGGGGTCCTCCGGTTCGGCGACGGGGGCAGCGGCCTCTCGGCTGCGGGCTCGGCCCGTCGGGTTGTTCAGGCCGAGGGTTGCGGACGGTGCGCGCGGGCAGCCAGCCAGGCGTTCATGCCATTACCGGTGGTCATAGGAGCGGCGGTACGGGGTACCGCGGTGGGGGCGGGGGCGGGGCGGCGGACCGTCCTTGACCGGCCCTCGGTGGCGTCCATACGATTTCCGCCATGGCTTATCGGTGGACCGACTTCACCCTGTGGGGGATCGGCGGCTCGTGGCACCGCAGGTGCTTCGACGAGACGTGTCGCCCCGCCACGGTGCGCCGCCCCCGGGCCTGACCGGCCCCGGCGGCCGCCCGTCCTCCGTCGGGATCCGCCGGGCGCTCCACCGAGTCCGCCCGCGATCCCCACGTCCCGGCCCGCCGCCTCCGAGGGGACCGATCCGCCATGCGCCACCGCCCGTACCCCGTCGCACCCTCCCACCGGGAGGTCCCGTGCCCGCGCTGACACCCACCCGGCCCGTACCGCTGGACGCCCTGCACACCGAGATCGACAACCCGCTCGATCTGCTGGCCGGCCGTCAACTCCTCACCGACACCGCGTCGCCGTGCGTCTGCGGGCACCCGCTGTGCCCGTCCGGCGGCGCCCGCCGGCCGACCGCGACCCGGATCTTCCTGATCGAACGGCACCCGGTGGTCAGCGCCGGGCTGCGCAGCGTCCTCGGGCCCGACCCGGACCTCGCGGTGGTCGGCTCCGCGACGGACGCCGCGCACGCCGTCCCCGCCGTGCACCGGGCCCGGCCCGACCTCGTCCTGCTCGGACGGGGCAGCGGCCTGGACGCCGACCTCGCCGCCGTCGCCGCACTGCGCCGGCCCGGCGGCGCGCCCGCCGCCCGGGTGGTGCTGCTGCGCCGCGCGGCCACCACCACCGAGGCCAGCCGGATCCTGGCGGCCGGCGGCAGCGGCTGCTTCCCGCTCGACCTGCCGCCCGAACGCATCCTCGACGCCGTCCACCTCGCGGCCGCCGGCGCGACGCTGTTCCTCCCCGCCCCCGCCCCCGCGCACCACCCGCAGCCCGCACCCGCGGAACGCCCGCTCGACCAGGCCGGCCTGACCGACCGCGAACGCCAGGTCCTCACCCAACTCGCCCTCGGCCACAGCAACGCCGAGATCGCCCGCCGCCTCACCCTCGCCGAAGCCACCGTCAAGAAGCACCTCACCCACGCCATGCGCAAAACCGGCCAACCCGACCGCCTCCGCGCCGCCCTCTACGCCGTCCGCCACGGCCTCACCGGCTGACGCCGGGCATCTCGTCATACCGGCCGGTCTGCGATCATCCCCGGATGCGTGACATCGACGAACTGATCACCGTGGACGACCCGGCCTGGCCCGAACTCCGGGTCGCGCTGGCGGGCGCGCCGGGCGTGCGGGTGCTGCCGCCCGACGAGCGGGAGGGGCGGCGGGGGCTGCTGCAGCTCCAGGTCACCGCCCGCTCCGCCCTGGGCGCGCTGACCCTGCACACCGGCGGCCTGCTGATCGACGACGGCTGGCTCCGGGTCCACGGCAGCGGCCTCGCCCGGGTCAACCGCTTCCCGGCCGTCTTCGACCCCGCGTGGCACCCCGGCACCGGCCCGGTCCTCGCCCACGACGTCCTCGGCGGCGTCTTCGCCCTCAACGGCCACGACCCCGCCGCCGAGGGCCGCCCCGGCCTGCCCGGCCAGGTGACGTACTTCGCCCCCGACTCCCTGGAGTGGGAGGCCCTCGACGTCGGCCACTCCCACTGGATCGCCTGGCTGCTGTCCGACCGGCCCGCGACCTTCTACGACGGCCTGCGCTGGCCCGGCTGGCGCGAGGAGGCGGCGGCCCTCGCCCCCGACCAGGGCATCTCGGTCTACCCGTTCCTTTGGTCCCAGGAGGCCCACCAGAACCTCGCCGCCACCAGCCGCAGACCCGTCCCTCTGCGCGAACTCCTCGCCCTGTCGGCCGACTTCGCCACCCAGGCCGGCCTCCCGCACCCGGGCTTCCTCGGCGACGTGTAGCGTCCGCGACCGCCGCCGGCCGGCTAGCGCGACATGCGCCGGCCGTACCTGCGCACCCGTTCCAGCAGCCCTTCGTCCCACGGGTGCGGCTCCTCGCCGGCCGTCGGCGGCTCCGCCCAGTCCACCGCGACGCCCGCCCGGTCGGCGAGCACCAGCACCGTGAAGACGAAGCCCTCCGACAGCGTCCAGATCACGGGGTGCAGGCAGCCCCGGTGCCAGGCCAGCATCGTGTTGACGAAGACCTCCAGCCGGGCCGGGTCGATCCGGCACTCGTCCATCTCCATCGGGCCGATGCCGGACGGCAGCCCGAGTTCGGCCTCGAAGACCTCCACCTGCCGCAGGAACAGCCGGGACGCGCCGTTCGACGGATTCCAGAGAGTCTCCTCCCCCAGGTCGTAGTACTGACTCACCCGCCGCCTCCCGTTCCGATGCCGGGCCAAAGGCTAGCCACCCACGCCGGCGGACACGATCAGGTCTTCCCGGCTCCCCCCGTCCACGCCCAGGAAGAACGTCCGGACGTCCGCCGCGAACGCCTCCGGCACCTCCATCGCGGCGAAGTGGCCGCCGCGTTCGAACTCCGCCCAGTGCCGGATGTCGTAGCGCCGCTCGGCCAGCGGCCGCACCGACTGGGTGATGTCGTGGGCGTACACCGCGACGCCGACCGGCACCGGGCAGGGCACGGCGCCGCGCGGGGTGTCGTGGTGCAGGCGGGCGGACGAGGCGGCGGTGGCGGTGAGCCAGTACAGGGCGACGTCGGTGAGCAGGCGGTCGTCGTCGATCGGGGTGCGCGGGTCGGTCCAGTGCGCGAACCGCTCGGCGATCCAGACCAGTTGGGCCACCGGGGAGTCGGTGAGCGCGTAGCCGATGGTCTGCGGGGTGAGGGCCTGGAGCGCCTGGTAGGGCGGCCGGTTCGCCATCAGCTGCCGGACCTTGTCGAGCCGGGCCTCGTCCTGCGCCGACAGTTCGATCGCGGCGTCCGGATCCGGTTGCGTCGGAAGGTAGTTGACGTGCACGCCGGCCACCTGCCGCGGCGCGGCGGCACCGAGCGCCAGCGAGATGCCCGCCCCGAAGTCGCCGCCCTGCGCGCCGTACCGCTGGTACCCGAGGCGGCGCATCAGCTCGGCCCAGGCGCGCGCGATCCGGGCGACGTCCCACCCGCGTTCGTGCGTCGGGCCGGAGAAGCCGTAGCCGGGGATGGACGGGATCACCAGGTGGAAGTCGCGCGACAGCGGTTCGACGACGTCGCGGAACTCCAGGAACGATCCGGGCCAGCCGTGGGTGAGGACCAGCGCGAGCGCGTCCGGCTTCGGCGAGCGGACGTGGACGAAGTGGACGTTCTGGCCGTCGATCTCGGTGGTGAACTGCGGGAGCCGATTGAGCTCGGCCTCGTGCCGGCGCCAGTCGTAGCCGGTGCGCCAGTACTCGGCGAGCTCCTTCAGGCGGGCCAGCGGGAAGCCGTAGTCCCAGCCGGCGTCGGCGAGTTCGTCGGGCCAGCGGGTGCGGGCGAGGCGGTCGGCGAGGTCGTCGAGGTCGGCCTGCGGGACGGCGATGCGGAACGGCGAGATCACGGTGTTCACTCCAGTGGGGTCCACGCACGAAACGTTAGTGCCACTAACAAAGCTAGACTGTTAGTGTCACTAACGCAACGAGTCGAGGACGCCCGTGACCCCGCCCGCCGCCGACCCCACCCCGGACCGCCTGCGCGCCGTCCCCAGCCGCCTGCTCGCCCAGGCCGCCACGGTCGCCGACCGCCTGGTCGGCGACCGCCTCGCCGCCGAGGGCGCCCGCAAGTGGCACTTCGCCGTCCTGGTCGCCCTCGCCGAGACCGGGCCCACCAGCCAGGCCGAACTCAGCCGGCGCACCGGCATCTACCGCAGCGACATGGTCGCCGTCCTCAACGAACTCGCCGCCACCGACTGCGTCCACCGCACCCCCGACCCCACCGACCGCCGCCGCAACACCATCACCCTCACCCCCGCCGGCCACCGCCGCCTCGCCCACCTCGACACCCTCGTCACCGAAGCCCAGACCGAACTCCTCACCCCCCTCACCCCCGCCCAACAACGCGACCTCACCCACCTCCTCACCCTCCTCACCACCCACCACCGCCCCACCCACCCCCCGACCCCCTGACCCCCAACGGCCCCGCCCGGGAGCCGAGCGCCGCGGATCAGCCGGTCATCGGCGGGACCCGTGCCCCGAGGGGAGAGTGACGGAGGGGCGGGCGGCCAGGAGGGCGAGGAAGTCGTCGAGGGCGGCGCGGTCGCCGGCCGGCACCAGGTGGTGCGCGAAGCCGCCCTCGGTGTCGGTGACCGTCGAACGCGGCCAGCCCAGCAGTTCGAAGCGGGCGCGCAGGTAGCTCCCGCCGGACGCCACCACCTCGGCGCCCTCCACCGTCACCTCCACCAGGACGGCGGCGCCGTCGGCGAACTCCGCGCACAGCAGCGGAATTCCGCCCATCCCGGCCAGGCGCCGCAGCGCCGCCGGGTAGCGCACCTCGCGGCCCGGGGAGACCATCACACTCGAACGAATCGTCATCCGCCCAAGCTAGGCCGTGCCCGTTCCCCCGCGCTACGACAGTTTTCCGAGCCGGGCCGCGTTCGCCTCGCGGCGGGCGAGGACGTCCGCCCGGCGGTCGGACATCTCCCGCAGGGCCGACTTGCGGTCGCGGGCGGCGAGGCGGTCGAGGTAGAGGCGGCCGTGCAGATGGTCGGTCTCGTGCTGGAGGCAGCGGGCGAAGTAGCCGTGGCCCTCGATGGTGAGCGGGCGGCCGTGCAGGTCGTACCCGTGGGCGACGGCGTGGTCGGGGCGGGCCAGCGGACGGTGCGGGCCGGGGACGGAGAGGCAGCCCTCGGATTCTTCGAGCAGGCGGCGGCGGGCGGCCGGGGTCTCGGCGAGGACGGGGTTGGCGAGGTGGCCGACGTGGCGCACGCCCCAGTCGTCGGTGATGTCCCAGATGAAGAGCTGGAGGTCGACGTCGATCTGGTTGGCGGCCAGGCCCGCGCCCTCCGCGGTGTGGTTGGTGGCGAACATGTCGTCGATCAGCCGGGCCAGCCACGGGGTGCCGAACTCGGTGACGGGCCGGCAGCGCCGGTGCAGCACCGGCTCGCCGACGACGGTGATCCGGCGCACCGCGCCGCGCGCGGTCTCGGGGGCGAGCAGCGGGTAGTCGTCCACGGGCTCGCCCTGGACGTGGACCCGGCGGTCCTGCGGGCTGTGGGTCATGCGGAGGTCTCCCTGGGCGTGCCGCCTGACGGCTTGTCATTCGGCTTGCAAAGTAGCACACTTTGCAAAGTGACCGATGAGATTCGCGAGACCGGACAGCCGCTCCCCCCGGGCGTCCGCCGACCGCTGCCCGACCACCCCGTCCGGATCGCGCTGCTCGACCTGCTGGCCGAGGCGGGCACCGTGACGTCCACCGGGGCCGCCGCGCGCCTCGGGCTCAGTTCGGGGCTGTGCTCCTTCCATCTGCGGCAGTTGGCCCGCTACGGCCTGGTGGAGGAAGTCCCGCAGGGCGGCCGCGCCCGCCCGTGGCGGCTGCGCTGGGAGACCGACGCCGCACCCGCGCCGCACCCCGTCCACGAGCCCGCCGCACCGAAGAGCGCGGCCGAACAGCCGGGCCCCGCCGAGCCGTTCACCGCCGTGCTGCACCTGACGCCCGCCGAGGCCGACGAACTCACCGGCCGGATGCGGGAGTTGATCACCCGCTACGCCGACCGCCCGGAGCGCCCGCGGGGCGCGCAGCCGTACGCCGCCGCCGCGCGGGTCGTTCCGCTGCTGCCCGGCTGAGGGCGACGGCTGCCCGGCTGAGGGCGACGAAGGTCGCCCTCGCGGGATCCGTTCGGGGCTTCTGGGGCCCGGTGGCCGCTGCCTAGCGTGACTGGCAGGACGCAGTCGCACGGGGCGGAGGGAGATCACCGGTGGGCGTCGCACCCGAGGGCAGGACCGGGCCGGACAGGGTCGCACTCCTGCCGGCCGACCAGGACCGGACGGGACCGCAGAGACCGGAAGCACCGGGCGGACCGGCGGGCACGGAATGCTCGCCGTACCGGTCGATGCCGGACGCCGAGCGCTCCGCGCTGTGGCGGCAGCGGCTGCACGAGGCCGAGGCGGGGCTGACCAGGTACCTGGTCAGCCTCGGCGACCAGCCGCAGCTCGCGGAGTGGTTCGCGCTGCAGGGCGAGATCTTCGCCGACCTGCCGGACGGCGCGGCGCCGTCCGCGCAGTGGCAGCGGCTGTTCTTCCGCGGCCAGGCGCTGATGGAGCGCTTCCTGGTGCGGCACTACGGCGAGCAGGTGCTCGCGGCGTGGGCGGCGTCCAACGCCGAGGTGCACCGCACGGTCGAGCCCGACCTCGGCCGGGGCGCGGCGGACCCGATCCACCGGATCGCCCGGCAGGCCGAACTGTACGGCTCCGACTACGAGTTCGACGACGCCCGGCCGCCGGGCCCGCAGCACGCGGCGCTGACCATCACGCACTGCGCGATCTGGGACTACCGCGAGCAGGCCCGGCGCAGCGGGGTGACGCTCACCCTGGCCTCGCCGTGCACGTACTGCACCCACGCGCTGTCCGCGAACATCCGCGCCAAGGGCTTCCGCCCGGCACACCGCCTGCGCTCCGGGCCGACCGGCCACGGCTGCCGCTGGGAGGCCAGCACCGAAGCGCCGGGAACCGAGGCGCCGGGTCCCGAGGCGCCGGGCATCGAGGAGCCCGGCGCCGACGAGCAGGTCAACGACGAGACGACGACGGGGGCGCCCTGATGTGCGGTGTGACGGGCTGGCTGGACTGGACGGACGACCTGCGGCTGCGCGCCGAGACGGTCCGCCGGATGACGCGGACGCTGTCCTGCCGGGGTCCGGACGCGGACGGCGTGTGGCTGTCGCGGCACGCGGCGCTGGGCCACACCCGCCTCGCGGTGATCGACCTGGACGGCGGCGTGCAGCCGTTCACGGACGGCGAGGACACCCGGGCGGTGCTGGCGTACAACGGCGAGCTGTACAACCACCGTGAGCTGCGGGCCGAGTTGGAGTCGCACGGGCACGTGTTCCGGACCCGGTCGGACACCGAGGTGGTGCTCCGCGCGCACCTCCAGTGGGGGCACCGCGCGCCGTCCCGGTTCAACGGGATCTTCGGCTACGCGCTGTGGGACACCCGGCGTCAGGAACTCCTGCTGGTGCGCGACCACTTGGGCATCAAGCCGCTGTACTGGCACCGGCACGCCGACGGCGTGCTGTTCGGCTCCGAGCCGAAGGCGGTGCTGGCGAACCCGCTGCTGCGGCCCGAGTTGGACGCGTCGGGCATCGCCGAGCTGTTCGCGCTGCCGGCCGCGCCGAGCCCCGGGCACGGGCTGTTCCGGGGCCTGCGCGAAGTCCGGCCCGGGCACCTGGTGCTGGCGACCCGGCACGCGGTGCGCGAACTCCCGTACTGGCGGCTGGAGTCGGCCCCGCACCCGGACGACGCGCCGACCACCCGGGCCACCGTGCGGGCGCTGCTCGCGGACGCGGTGGAGCGGCAGTTGGTCAGCGACGTGCCGCTGTGCACGCTGCTGTCCGGCGGCGTCGACTCCTCGGCGATCACCGCGCTGGCCGCGCAGGCCCGCGAGCGCAGCGGCCAGGGCAAGATCACCAGCTTCTCGGTGGACTTCCCGGGCAGTGCCGACCGCGCGCCCGACGCCTGGCGGACCGGGCAGGACGCCCCGTTCGTGCGGGCCGCCGCCGAGCACATCGGCACCGTGCACACCAGCGTGCTGATCCCCGACGACGACCTGCTGGACGCCCGCGACGCGGTGCTGCGGGCCCGCGACCGGCCGGGCTGGGGCGAGATGGACGCCTCGCTGCACCTGCTGTTCCGCGAGGTGCGCCGGCGCTCCACGGTCGCGCTGTCCGGCGAGGCCGCGGACGAGGTGTTCGGCGGCTACCCGTACTTCCACGACGCCCCGGCGCTCGCCTCCGGCACCTTCCCCTGGCTGCACGGCCGCACCACCCCGGCCGCGCTGCTGCGCCCGGAGGTGCGCGCCGAGGTCCGGCCCGCCGAGTACACCGAGGCCGCGTACCGCAGCGCCCTGGCCTCGGTGCCCCGGCTGGACGGGGAGGAGGCGGCGGCGGCGAAGGTGCGGGAGACCTTCCACCTGGCGCTGACCCGCTGGCTGCCGCCGCTGCTGGACCGGGTGGACCGGGTGTCGATGTCGGTCGGCCTGGAGGTGCGGGTGCCGTTCTGCGACCACCGGCTGGTGGAGTACCTGTGGAACGTGCCGTGGGAGGTGAAGTCCCCCGGCGGCCGGGCCAAGGGGCTGCTGCGGGACGCGGTGCGCGACCTGCTGCCGCCGCAGGTCGCCGACCGGCCGAAGTCCGGCTACCCGTCCACCCCGGCGGTGCGCTACACCGAGGTGCTGACCGCCCGCGCCCAGGAGCTGCTGGCCGACCCGGCCGCGCCGGTGTTCGACCTGGTGGACCGGGAGCTGGTGCGCCGCCACCTCGCCGAGGGCCGCCCGCTGCCCGGTCCGCGCACCGCGCCGAACCCGGTCGGCGGCCTGGACCACCTGGTGCAGGTCGACGAGTGGCTGCGCGCCTACCGGGTGGGTCTGCGGTGAGCGCGCCGGCCCACCAGGCGCTCACGGCGGGCGCGTTCCGCTCGGCCGCCCGGCACTGGCCCACCGGGGTCGCCGTGCTGACCGCCCACTGGGCGGGCGTGGAGTACGCGAAGACCGTCTCCTCGTTCAGCACCCTCTCGCTCGACCCGCTGCTGATCGGCGTCGCGGTCTCCCACCGCAGCCCGCTGACGGCGGCGGTGCACGCGGCGGGACGCTTCGCCGTCGCGGTGCTGGACGAGCAACAGGACGCGCTGGCACGGCGGTTCGCGACGCCGGGCGCGGGCCGGGCGGTGGGCGGCTTCGCGGACCTGCCGCGGCAGGACGCCCCGGCCGGCGCGCTGGTGCCGGCCGGCGCGGCGGCCTGGTTCGACGCCGTCCTGCACGCCGAACTGCCGGTCGGCGACCACCTGTTGCTGGTCGGCGAGGCCGTCGCGGTCGGCGAGGGCCCGGGCCGGCCGCTGCTGCACCACGCCGGCCGCTACCGGCGGCTCGGACCGGAAACGTCAACCACCCATCCCCGGCGAGGAGTCGGCGCATGACCCTGCTGTCCCGAAAGCCCCGCGGCCTGCTCACCGGCGCCCGCTACCTGGCCGAGCTCGACGACGGCCGCGAGCTGTACCTGGACGGGCGGCGGATCGCCAACCCGGCCGAGCACCCCGCGTTCCGGCCCGCCGCCGAGGAGCTCGGCCGCCTGCTCGACCTCCAGCACGAGCCCGAGCACGCCGAGTTGCTCACCTACAAGGACCCGGACACCGGCCTGCGGCTGGCCCGCGCCTACCAACCGCCCACCAGCCTGGAGGAGTTGCGCGTCCAGCGGCGCAGCGCCGAGTTCTGGCACGCCGAGGCGCTCGGCCAGCAGGGCCGCTCCCCGGCGTTCATGGCGTCGATCGCCCTCGGCGTGCACGACTTCCGCCACCAGCTGGCCGCGTCCGACCCCCGGTTCGGGGCCAACGCCGAGGCCTGGTACCGGCATTGCGCGCACAACGACCTGGTGCTGTCGCACGCCCTGGGCGACCCGCAGATCGACCGGTCGGCGAACCCGCTGGACGATCCGGACCTGGCGCTGCGGGTGCTGGCGGAGAACGAGCGCGGCATCGTGGTGCGCGGCGCGAAGCAGCTCACCACGCTGGCGCCGCTCGCCCACGAGGTGCTGGTGTACCTGTCCGCGTCGTTCACCCAGGGCCGGGCCGAGCAGTTCGTGGTGTGGTTCGCGCTGCCGCTGAACACCCCCGGCCTGATCACGCTGGCCCGCGAGCCGCTCGGCACCGCTCCGTGGGGGCACGGCCACCCGCTCGGCGCCCGCTACGACGAGCAGGACGCGATGCTGTTCTTCGACGACGTCCTGGTGCCGTGGGACCGGGTGTTCCTGCTGCGCGACGCCGACCTGGCCCGCCGCGGCCTGGGCCGGATCAACGCCTGGAGCGCGTACGTCGGCCACATCCGCTACCGGGAGCGGCTGCGCACCCTGCTGGCCACCGCCACGCTGCTCGCCGAGTCGATCGGCGTCGGCCAGTTTCGCAACATCCAGGAGGACCTGGGCCGGCTCGCCGGGTACGCCGAGCTCACCGAGTACTTCCTGGACGCGGCGGAGAACCGCGGCGCCCTCACCGACGCGGGCCTGTTCGCGCCCGGCGACACCTTCGCCTCCCGGGTGTGGTCCGCCGAGGTGGCCGGGCAGGCCGTCGAGATCGTCCGGAAGATCGGCGCGTCCGGCCTGCTGATGCAGCCCTCCCCCGGCGACCTCGCCAACCCGCGGCTGCGCCCGCACCTGGACCGGTACATGCGCGGCCGGGAGACCGGCGTCGAGCTCAAGTCCCGCCTGTTCCGGCTGGCCTGGGAGCTCACCGGGGACGGCTTCGGCCAGCGCCAGGACCTGTACGAGTACGTGCACCGCGGCGATCTCGCCCGCAACCGCATCACCGTCTTCCACCGCTACGACCAGTCCGCGACCAGGGCCCGGCTGCTGGCCCTGCTCGACCCCGCCACTGACCAGGAGGCCCGCGCGTGAGCCCGTCCGCCGTCGAGATCCAGGCCCGTACCCTCGCCGGCTACGCCGACGCCAGCCGGCTGCGCCAAGTCCACGACCGCGACTGGGTGTTGGACCGCGTCACCGGCGCACCCGAGACGCTGGTCGACCTGGGCAGCGGCATCGGCCAGCTGCTCGGGGCCGCCCTGGACCGCTTCCCTTCGCTGCGCCTGGCGGTCGGCCTGGAGCGCTCCGAGCACCGGATCACCGAAGCCGCCGAGCGCCTGGCCCCGTACGGCGGGCGCGTCGTCCTGCACACCGCGGACCTCACCGCGCCCGCGCGACTCCCGTACCGCGCCGAGGTGATCACCCAGACCTCGGTGCTGCACTGGCTGTACCCGGACGAGGACCGGATCTTCGCCTGGGTCGCCGAGCACCTCGCCCCCGGCGGGCGCTTCCTGCTCACCACCTACCACCCGGCCCGGGACGCCGACGGCCTCGGCGGCGAGGACGAGCTGGTCCGCGAGGCGCTCACGGCGCTCGGCACCCCGGCCGCCGAGGTGCCCGCGCTGCTCGCCGCGCACGGCGTCCTGCCGATCGCCACCCGCACCCGCACCGTCGACGACCTGCTCGCCGTCCTCGACCCGCACCTGCGGGTGGCCGGCCACGCCGAGCGGGACGCGGTGGTGACCGTCGAGTCGGCCGAGCAGTACGAGCACTTCCACGCGGCGACCTTCGGCGACTACTACGCGCGGGTGCTGCCCGGCGAGCGGCGCGCCGACTTCTACCGGGCCGTCGGCGCGGCCGCCCGGCGGCGCCAGGACGAACTCGGACATGTCAGCCGGATGCCGGTGCGGCTCTGGGAGTTGACGGCACATGAGGAGTTTGTTGCAGGAACCGGAATCGGTCCGCGGCGCGCCTAACCTGGGTGCGCGACGACCCGGAACCACCCGCGAGGAGCCAGCGTGTCCACCCCCGCCGTCAGTCAGGAGCTCGGCGCCTTCCTGCGCGCCCACCGCGAACGCCTTCAGCCCGCCGACGTCGGACTCACCTCCACGGCGCGGCGGCGCACCCCCGGGCTGCGCCGCGAGGAGGTCGCCTCGCTCTCCGGCGTCGGCCTGGCCTGGTACACCTGGCTCGAACAGGGCCGCGTCAGCGCCTCCCGGCAGGTTCTGGAGGCGGTGGCGCGGGCCCTGCGGCTGGACGCGGCGGGGCTGCGGCACGCGATGCGGCTGGCCGGCTACCACGAGCCGGTCCCCGCGTCCCGCACCGCCGCCGGGCGGCTGGCCGACGCGGTGCGGCCGGTGCTCGACTCGTGGCCGGCCAGCCCCGCCGTGCTGCTCGACCGGCACTTCGACCTGCTGGCCTGGAACGCGGCGTGGACGGCCCTGTGGGGTTCCCCCGAGGCCGTCCCCGCCGACCGGCGCAACCTGATGTGGCTGATGGCCGTCGACCGCCGGCTGCGCGGCGTGCTGCGCGACTGGGAGCCGCTCGCGATGAACGTCTTCCAGCACTTCCGCGCCCAGGCCGGCCCGGCGCGGGCCGACGCCCGCACCGACGAGCTCTACCGCCGGCTCGAAGCCGACGCCCCCGACCTGCGGCACTGGTGGGGCTGCCACACCGTCGCCGAGCTGACCGCCCGGCAGGTCGTCGCCGAGCCGCCGGCGCTCGGCCCGGTGCGCCTGACGCTCAGCTCGTTCCACCCGGTCGACGACCCGTCGGCGCTGGTGCTGCTCTTCACCCCGAACACGGCCACCGACCTGGCCCGGATGACGCGGCTGGTCGACGCGGGCGCGACCGTCCTCACCGAATGCTCCCCAGCGCGGCGATGAGCGCCAGCACCACGCCGACGATCAGCGACCCGTGCCCGACGTTCCCGAACGCGCCCACCGCCCACGCGCCGACGCCGGTGCCCGCGTACATGGTGGAGGTCAGCCAGGCGCTGGAGGTGGCGCGGTGCGCGGGGGCGACGGTGCCCGCCAGGGTCTGCTGGTCGGTGACGAAGGCGCCGGAGGCCGTGAACCACAGCAGCACGCCGAGCAGCGACAGCACCAGCCCGGGCCCGGCCACCGCGAGGGCGATGCCGGCGGCCAGCAGCACCGACCACACCGGCAGCAGCGGCAGCGTGCGGCCCGCCGCGCGGGCCTTGTCGCCGAGCCGCCCGCCGAGCAGCGAGCCGGCCGCGCTGCCCGCGCCGACCAGCACGCCGATCAGGCCGAGGGCCTGCACGGACAGGTCGAACCGGTCGCCGAGGACCGCGCCGAGGAAGGTGTACGCGCCCAGGTTGGCCGCGTTGAAGGCGGTGTTCACCAGCAGCGCGCGGCGCAGCGCGGGATCCCGCCAGGCCGCCAGCACGGCGAGCGCCGAACTGCCGGCCGCCGGGGCGGCGGGCCGGGGCGCGACCTGCCGCAGCAGCAGCGGCACGGCGGCGGCCGTGCCGGCGGTGAGCGCCCAGAACGCGGCCCGCCAGCCCGCCGCGCCGGCCAGCAGCGCGCCGAGCGGGACGCCGACGACCTGGCCGGTGGAGAACAGCGCCATGCCGAGGCCGAGCGCCCGGCCGCGCACCGCGTCCGGGGCGGTCTCCGCGATGTGCGCCCAGATCGCCGGCCCGGCGGCCGCGGCGGCGAGCCCGGCGAGGGCGCGCGAGAGCACCAGCAGGGTCAGGTCGGTGGAGAGCGCGGCGGCGGCGTTGGACAGCACGAACAGCACGGTGCCCGCGAGCAGCGTGCGGCGCCGTCCGAACCGGTCGCTGAGCTGGCCGAGGAACGGCGCGAACACCGCGTACACCAGCACGTACGCGGTGACGGTGGACGCGGCGGCGGCCTCGCTCACCTCGATCGAGCCGGCGATGGTCGGCAGCAGCGGGGAGACCAGGAAGGTCTCGGTGCCGAACAGGAACAGCAGGGCGAGCACCCCGGCGTAGCGCCGTCGCCGGAACACCTCGTCCGCCGGTGTCTGTGCTTGCGTCAGGGCACGATCGGACACGTCGCTCACAGCGACCACCACCTCGTCGGGGGTGCGCGGCGCGTCCTCGGACCACGGACGCCGTCGGCCGCGCGCAGGGGACACAGGCCCGATGCGGCCATCCTGGGCAACCGCCCGGGCGGCAACCAGGCAGGCGTTCGTCCTGTGACCGCCACTCACACGCTGCGGAGTGTCAGCGCGTGTGGAGGCCGGGCCGGGGGGATAGAAGGGCGGCATGCGTGTTGTTCCGGAGTCGGTGGCGGCGGTGGTGCGCCGGGGTGCCAGGGATCCGTTCGTGGTGCAGACCGTGCGGGCCACGGTGGCCGCGACGCTGGCGTACGTGGTGGCGACCTGGCTGAGCCGGGAGCCGGTGCCGTTGACGGCGCCGCTGACGGCGCTGCTGGTGGTCCAGGTGACGGTGTACTCGACGCTGAAGACCAGTGTGCGGCGGGTCAATTCGGTGGTGGTCGGGGTGCTGATCGCGATCGGCTTCTCGACGGTGGTGGGGCTGTCCTGGTGGAGCCTGGGGCTGATCATCCTGGCGTCGCTGACCGTGGGCCGGTTCGTGCGGGTGGACGAGTTCGTCCAGGAGGTGGCGATCAGCGCGATGCTGATCCTGGGCGTCTCGCAGGTCACCACGCAGGCCTGGGACCGCGTCCTGGAGACACTGATCGGTGCGACGGTCGGACTGTTGTTCAATCTGCTCTTCGCACCGCCGGTGTGGGTGGACACCGCCGGCGAGAAGATCGAGGACCTCGCCCGCCGGGCCCGGCACCTGCTCCTCGACCTCTCCGAGGAACTCGGCCGCCCGGTGCCAGTGGCCCGCGCCGCCGAGCGCCTGCACGAGGCCCGCCGGCTCGACCAGGCGATCGCCGAGGTGGACGGCGCGCTGCGGCAGGCCGAGGACAGCCTGCGGCTCAACCCCCGGATCAGCGAAGGCCTGCTGTCCCGGCTGATACTGCGCACCGGCCTGGACACCCTGGAGATCTGCGTGGTCGTCATCCGGGTGATCGCCCGCTCCCTCACCGACCTCGCCAAACGCCGCACCGCCGACGAGCAGCTGTTCCCCCCGCAGGTCGCGGTCGCCCTGGAGGAGCTCTTCGCGCACATCGGCGGGGCCCTGGTGAGCTTCGCCGTCCTGGTCACCACCCAGGTCAGCCGCAACGCGGAAGAAGCCGAACAGCGCCTGACCTCCGAACTCGCCGCCGCCTGGACCTGCCGCGAGAACGTCGCCCACCTCCTGCTGCGCCGCGTCCAGGCCGACCCCGAAGCCTGGCAGCTGCACGGCTCGCTCCTCGCCGAGGTCGACCGCATCCTCGACGAACTCGACCTCGAACACCGCACCCGCCGCCTGATGGAGGAACTCGACCGCGCCTCCCTCGCCAACCGCACCCGCTTCTCCCGCTTCGCCACCCTCCGCCACCTCGCCCGCGGCGACCGCCTCCGCCCCCGCCCGCGCAGGAAGCGCCGGGCGGCCTGACGTCGACTGCGGGCGGATGACAGGGGGCCCCCCCCCGCGAAAGAAACGTCCGGCGGCCCGGACTCAGCTGCGGCGCAGGCTGCGGGCGGTGGTGAGGGTGGCGGCCGTGGCTGCCGTGGTGAGGGTGGCGAGGACGGCTGTGGCGAGGGTCGGCAGGCTCAGGTGCGGGCCGATGTGCGTGCCGGTGGCCTGGGAGAGGCCGGAGGCGACGGCTGCGAGTGGGGGCAGGGCGGCCAGGATGCCGAGCGCGGCGCCGACGGCGACCGTCAGGGCGGTCTCGCCGGCGGCCAGCGCGAGCAGTTGGCGGCGGGTGCCGCCGACGGTGGCGAGGACGGCGAGGTCGGACCGGCGGCCGTGCGCGGCGGCCGCCGCGGCGTTGGCGGCGGCGAGCGCCCCGTAGCCGCCGGCCACGGCGATGAGCAGCGCGGCGAGGGCGTCGGTCAGCCGGGCGTCGGTGGCGTAGTCGTCCAGCGCGTAGCGCATCGCGTCGTGGACGGCGGTGCCGGGGACGGCGGTGGCGGTCGCGCCGGCCGGGACGAAGATGTCGTCGCCGAGCGCCGCCGGGTCGTGCGCCCGCACTTCGGCGCGGGACATCACGAACGCGCCGCGCGCGGGATCGTCCGGCAGCACCTCGGCGATCCGCACCGGCACGGTCGCGCCGTCCGAGAACCGCACCTCGTACTGCTGCCCGGCGCGGACGCCGAGCTGTCCGGCCAGGGTGCGGCCGAGCACGGCCTGCCCGGGCCGGTCCCACGCGGGGTCGCGGGAGCCGAGGACGTCGACGACGACCGCCGCCCCGTCGGCGGCGCGGACGAACGCCCGCACCGGCAGCGCCGCCCTGCCGACGGGGTTGGCGGCCGCGGCCTCGTCGGTGGTGCCGGGGGTGCCGTCCTCGGTGACGATCCGCTGCCCGGCCAACTGCCGTGCCTGACCGGCCGGGTAGGCGGCCCGCATGGTCTCCGCGGTGCCGCTCAGCAGCACGGCGAACCCGACCGCGGCGATCACGGGCGCGGCGACGGCGGCGGACCGGCGGGCGGCGGAGGTCAGCTCCGCGCGCAGCAGCAGCGGCCAGGCGGGGCGCAGCCGCAGCAGCGGGCCGGTGACGGCGCGGGCGAGCGGGCCGATCAGCGCGGGGGCGAGCAGCGCGGCGGCGGTGATCAGGACGGCGGTCGTGGCGATCGCGGCGGCGACCCGGTCGTCGGCGCCGGCGACGGCGGTGGCCGCGGCGGCGAGCGCGCCGGCGGTGAGCGCGGCCAGTCCGCACGCCAGTCGGAGCCTGCCGGTGCGCCGCTCGGTGTCGCGGCCGTCCAGCAGGGCGTCCAGCGGCGTGACCCGGGCGGCGGACCGGCCGGACGCCCACGCGGCCGACGCGCCCACGGTGACGGCGACCGCGCAGGCGAGCAGCGGCGGCCCGGCCGTCCACCGGATCGTCAGGTCGGGCGGCGCGGAGCCCAGCCGCACCAGCAGCCGGCCGAGCGGCGGCGCGGCGAGCAGGCCCAGCGGCCCGCCGACGGCCGAGCCGAGCAGCGCGAGAGCGACGGCCTCGCCGAGCAGCATCCGCCGGATCCGGCCGGGGCCGGCCCCGATCAGCCGCAGCAGGCCGAGGTGGCGGCGGCGCAGCGCGGTGTGCAGGGTGAGCGTGGCGGCGACCACGAACGCGGTGGTGAACAGCGCCAACCCGGCGACGGCGCCCAGCAGTTGGTCGGCGAGGAAGCGCAGGTGCGCGAGCTGCCGGGGCTGGATCGCGGCCCGGCCGGCCCCGGTGACGACCTCGGCCCGCGCACCGACGACGGTGCGCGCGGCGGCCACCGGCCCGGGCGCGGCCACCAGCGCGATCGCCCCGACCCCGGGGGCCCGGGCGGCCGCCGTGCGGTCGTCGAACCAGTAGCCGGGGCCGTCGAGCGTCCCGGTGACGGTGAACTCGGCGCGTCCCGCCGTCAGGTTGACGGTGAGCCGGCTGCCGACGGGGACGCCGAGCGCCGCGCCGACGACCACCTCGTCCTCGGCGGCGGGCGCCCGCCCGGCGAGCAGCCGGTACGGGGCGAGGGCCGCCCCCGACCAGCCGTGCCCGGCCTCGGCCGCCCCCGCGTCGGCCACCGGCCGGCCGTCCCGGAACGCCTGCGCGTAGAACGCCCGATCGGCGACCGCCACCACCCCGGGCACCGCCCGCAGCGCCCCGAGCAGCTCGGCCGCCTCCGCCTCGCTCCACGGCACCCGGTCGCCCGGCGACCCGTCGGCCTCCGCCGCCCGCCCGGGCAGCACCAGCGCCCCGGCCCCCGCCAACCGCTCCTGCACCCCCGGCGCGGCCGACTCCCGGACGGTCAGCGCGGCCGTGATCAGCCCGACCCCGACCACCACGGCGACGAACGCCGCCAGGAACCCGCCCCACCGCGCCCGCAACTCCGCGAACACCAGCATCAGCCCTCCACCTCCAGCCGGGCCGTCCGGGCCGCCACCAGGGCCGTGTTCTCGGTGACGCGGGCGGGGTCGAGGGGGATGCGGTCGGTGAGGCGGCCGTCCTTGAGGAGGAGCACGGTGTCGGCGACGGCCGCGGCGGCGGGGTCGTGGGTGACCATCACGGTGGTCCGGCCGTGGTCGTCGACGAGGGCGCGCAGCAGTCGCAGGACGTGGCGGCCGGTGGCGGTGTCGAGGGCGCCGGTGGGTTCGTCGGCGAACAGGACGGCGGGGCGGGTGGCGAGGGCGCGGGCGAGCGCGACGCGCTGCTGCTGGCCGCCGGAGAGGCGGCCGGGGCGGTGGTCGGCGCGGTCGGTGAGGCCGACGGCTTCGAGCGCGGCGGCGATCTGCGCGGCGGGCAGCCGGCGGCCGGCGAACCGGGCGGGCAGCGCCACGTTCTGCGCGGCGGTGAGCGATTCGACCAGGTTGAAGGCCTGGAACACGAACCCGATCCGGTCGCGGCGCAGTGCGGTGCGGCGGCGCTCGTCGAGCGCGCCGAGGTCGTGGCCGTCGAGTTCGACCCGGCCGGAGGTGGGCCGGTCGAGTCCGGCGGCGCAGTGCAGCAGGGTGGACTTGCCGGAGCCGGAGGGGCCCATGACGGCGGTGAGGGTGCCGGGCGGGAAGTCGAGGGTGACGGAGTCGAGGGCGGTGACGGCGTGCTCGCCGGTGCCGTGCACCTTGGAGACCGCGTGCAGCCGCACCGGGGCGTCGGACTGATGGGTTGTCATGTCGCCCATCCCACCGGCCGGGCGGGCCCGGGAGCACTGGCCCGCACACCACCTCGAAGGTAGTGCGGGCACTACCGCGCACCACCCGAACGGGCGCTAGAGTCGCCCGGGTGCGTCCCCGAACAGCTTGGCAGGCGATGGCCCGGCGCCCGGTGGCCTTCCTCGTCTCGGGGTGGCCCTGGCGCTCGGTGGCGTACCTGCTGAGCGGGGTGCCGGTGGGCGCGGCCGCCGTCGCGGTGCTCGCGGCGGGGCTGGCGGCGGGCGTGCTGCTGCTGGTGGTGCTGGTCGGGGTGGCGCCGCTGCTCGGGGTGGTGCTGTCGGCGACGGCGGTGGCGAAGGTGGAGCGGCGCCGGCTGCGGCTGGTGGATCTCGATCCGGCGCCGGATCCGCACCGCCCGCCGGACGGCCCGGGTCTGCGCGCGTGGGCGGCGACCCGGCTGACCGAGCAGGCGACGTGGCGGGAGCTGGGTTTCGCACTGCTGTCGGCGGCCGCCCTGTGGTGGCTGGACCTGCTGGTGCTGGCGTTCTCCTTCGCGCTGCCCGCGCTGTGCTTCGCCTCGACGGACGGGGACACCTGGCCGTGGACGGTGTTCGGCGCGCTGGTGCTGCTCGCCTCGCCGTGGACGGTGACGTCCTGGGCGGGCGCCCGGGCGGCGCTGGTGCGGGTGCTGCTCGCGCCGCGCGACCAGGAACTGGGCGCGGCCCTGCGGGAGGTGCGGGCGTCCCGGTCGCGGCTGGTGGACGCCTTCGACGCGGAGCGGGTGCGGATCGAACGCGACCTGCACGACGGCGCCCAGCAGCACCTGATCTCGCTCGGCCTGACGCTGGGCCTGCTGGAGCTCGACCTGCCGGCCGGCTCGCCGCTGCGTCCCCAGCTCGCCCAGGCGCAGCAGCAACTCGCCTCGGCGCACCGGGAGTTGCGCGGCCTGATCCGCGGCCTCAACCCGCCGGTGCTGGCCGACCACGGCCTGGCGGCGGCGGTCCGCGAGCAGGCCAGCCGCTTCCCGCTGCCGGTCACGGTGGACCTCGACCTGCCGGCCCGGCTGCCCCGGCAGCTGGAGCTGCACCTCTACTACCTGCTGAGCGAGGCGCTGACCAACATCGCCCGGCACAGCGGCGCCCGCACCGCCGCCGTGCACGGCCGGCACCGCGCCGACCTGCTCGTCCTGGAGATCACGGACGACGGTCGCGGCGGCGCCGACCCGGCGCTCGGCAGCGGCCTGACCGGCCTGGCCGACCGGCTCGCCGCGGTGGACGGGCGCCTGCGAGTGTCCAGTCCGCCCGGCGGCCCGACCCTGCTCCACGTGGAGGTTCCGTGCCGCTTCGAGTGATCGTCGCCGAGGACGCCGCACTGCTGCGGGAGGGCCTGGTCGGCCTGCTGCAGCGGTTCGGGCACCGGGTGACGGCCTCCGTCGGGGACGCCGACGCGCTGCTCGCGGCGGCCCGCGCCGAGCTGCCCGAGCTGGTCGTCACCGACGTCCGGATGCCGCCGGCCAACGGCGACGACGGCCTGCGCGCGGCCGTCCAACTGCGGCGCGAGCACCCGGGGTTGCCGGTGGTGGTGCTCAGCCAGTACGTGGACCAGTCGTACGCGACGCGGCTGCTCGACTCCGACCGGGGCCGGGCCGTCGGCTACCTGTTGAAGGAGCGGGTCGGCGCGGTCGCGGACTTCATGTCCGCGCTGGAGCGGGTCGCGGCGGGCGGCACGGTGGTCGACCCGGAGGTGGTGCAGCAGTTGGTGCGGCTGCACCACGACCCGCTGGAGCGGCTGAGCGCCCGGGAGCGGGAGGTGCTCGGCCTGATGGCGCAGGGCCGCTCCAACGCCAACCTGGCCGCCGAGCTGTTCATCAGCGACGCCGCCGTGAACAAGCACATCGGCAACATCTTCGCCAAACTCGACCTTCCGGCCGACACCGACGGCCACCGCCGGGTGCTCGCCGTACTGCGCTACCTGGGGGCCTGACGGGCCGTCGGAGTGGGCCTGCTCGACCGTTGGGGCGAAAGATCGTACCGGCGCGGAGTGTTGGGGCGGCGGGCGGCGAGGGCCGCGGTGAACCTCGTGGGGTGTCGGCGCGGTGCCGGCAGCTCCCGTCCACCCCCTCCCTGGAGTTCTCCATGGCCTCAACCCTGGCCGGGCGACGCCTGCTTGCCCTGCGTGCCAGTGTCCTCGCCGGTTCCGTCGCGCTGCCGCTGGCCGCGTCCGCGGTGCCGGCCTCCGCCGCGCCCGGCGACAACGGCGACGTGAAGATCCACAGCACCGGCGTGCCGTTCACCGACGCCCGCGACGAGACGAAGGTGTGCAAGTTCTACCTGGACGCCTTCAACTTCGACACCGTGCCGCTGGTGTCCTGGGAGATCGACCAGCTGCAGCCGGCCGGCACCAAGACGCTGTCGGGGAGCGTCGTGGTGGCCTCCGGCACCGGACACACCACCAACCTCTCGCTGCCGACCGGCAGTTACAAGCTGACCTGGACCTACGCGGGGCAGACCGGCACGCCCCGGCAGAAGACCTTCACGGTGGACTGCGGCTCCACCGCCCCGACCACCGCCTCGACCACCCTGCCGCCCGTGCCGCCGGCCGGCCCCGAGGCCGGGCACCAGGGCCACCTGCCCAAGGGCGGGGTCGCGGCCGGCGCCGGCGGCGCCTCGCAGGGGCTGAACCCGGCGGAGATCGCCGTCGGCACCTCGCTGCTCGCCGGAGCCGGGTGGCTGGTGACCCGCCGGCTGCGCCGCTCCCGCCGTTGACCGCACCCCGGCGGACCCCCCGCCGCCGGTCTCGGACTGGTGGCGCTGGGTGTAGGCGTTGCCGACGGCGGCGGCCGCAGCGGCGGCGGT
>NZ_JBSGDD010000088.1:0-29217 GCF_053602195.1 Kitasatospora sp. NPDC004531
GCAGCCGGCTCCCCGCAGGGGCCCGCTGCGCGGAGCCGCCGAACGCCGCCCGCAGGGCACGGCACGCCGGACGCCTCCCGGCCGGGGCCCCGGCGTCGATGCCGCCGCGCAGCAAGGCCTTCGCGGCTGCGCCGGAAGCCCCGCAGCGGCGCTTCGCCCGGTGCCCCGCAGGTTCGAAGCCACCTCGCGGGCTGCCCGCAGGGCCTCCTCCAGTCCGCTGCCCCGCTACGCGAAGCCGCCGCCGAAGGCCGCCCGCAGGGTTCCCGTCCCGGCCATGGCTAGAAGGTCCCGGGGGTTGGGGACTTTCGGGGGATGGTGTGGGGCGTCCGGATTGTGAGATGATTTGAGGGGAACCTGGAATCCTAAGGTTGAGTGGGGGTTTCAGCCTTGGTTTCAGGTTGTTTTTGGCCCGGAGACGTGCGATAGTTATGGGTGTCGGGCGGTATCGCTCGGCCACTTCCACTCGGCGGCACGCACCCCCTTGGCTGCCGGGTGACGCGCAGGGGCCCCGGACCGCGAACAACCGCGGACAGGGGCCCCGCATCGTTTTTGCAGACGAAAAAGGTCAGACCCGGGTGCGCAGCTCGAACCAGACGCCCTTGCCCCGCGGGAGCAGGTCCGCTCCCCAGCGGTCGGCGAGTTCGTCGACCACCCGCAGGCCGTGGCCGTTCTGGTAGCGGCCGGTCTCGGGGGCGACGATCAGGCAGGGCATCGCCCGCGAGGAGTCCCGGACCTCGATCCGCAGCCAGCCGGGCCGCCGGGCGACCTTGAGGCCGATCATCCGCCCGCCGGCGTGCCGCACGGCGTTGGCGACGAGCTCGCCGGTAAGCAACTCCCCGTGCTCCAGCAGGTGGTGGAGGCCCCAGGACTGTAAGACGGAGAGCACCAGGCGCCGCGCCACCCCGGCCGATTCCGGACGGGAGGGCAGCCGTACCTCCTCCGCGGTGTCCGGATCGCCGAGCACGCCGAGGAAGACGTGTTCCATCTCGTCCGCGGTCATCCGTTCCAGATCGGCGAGCACGACCGCGGTGCCGGCTCCTGAGGAGCCGGCACCGCGCGTGTCGACCAGTGGAAGTGATGACCGTTCCGCTTCGCCCCATCCCGCCATGGGGCCCATCATTGCGGAACGTGGGCGGCCGCGTACGGACAATGAGCAAACGATCACGGCGCTTTTGGCATATGCCGTCAGCAACCGAACGAGTGCCCGACGATCACCACTTCGACCAGGAGAGGTTCCAGCCGCCCAGTCCGTTGCCCGGGTCGACGATGTCGCCCTTGGTGTTGACGACCGTGATCACGTCGCCGACCAGCGTGGAGGCGTAGAACTTGCCCGCCGGAGTGCTCCCGCTGCCGCCCTCGACGTCGGTCAGGCCGATGCAGCCGTGGCTGGCGTTGGAGCGGCCGATGACGCCCGCGCCCCAGTAGTTGCCGTGCACGTAGGTGCCGCTGTCGGTCAACCGGATGGCGTGCGGAACCACCAGATCGTATTCGTCGCCGGAACCCGACTTGGTGACGCCGGCGGAGGTCATCCGGGTGGTGCCCTCCATGCCCTCGACCACCATCGAGCCGCCCCAGGTGTCGAAACCGGGCTTGCCCGCGGTGAACGGGATGGAGTCGGTCTCCTGGCCGTCCCGGACGACCGTCATCCGGTGGGTGTTGACGTCGGCGGTGGAGATCTGGGAGCGGCCGATGGTGAACGGCTCGTCCTTGTCCACGCCGCCGTACACGCCGGGCGCGGTCTCCACGTCCTTGAGCTTGTAGTGGATGGTGACCTTGGTGTTCGGGTTCCAGTACTTCTCGGGGCGGAAGTCGAGCCGCTTGTCGTTGAACCAGTGGCCCTTGACCACCGTGCCGTCGGCGGCCTCGAAGGTGATGCCGGCCAGCACCGCGTCCTTGTTCTTGACCGCCCGGTTGAACCGGACCGAGACGATCATGCCGACGCCGTAGGTGCCGTTGTCGGCGATGTTGTCGCTGACGCCGGCGTCCTTGTCGGGGGTGAGGGTGGTGAACGTGGAGCGCGCGTTGGCGACCACGTTCTGGGAGTCCGCGGCGAGCGCGTCCACCGTGTAGGCGGTGGAGATCTTGAGGTTGCCGGACGGCGTCCAGGAGGCGCCGTCGGCGGCGAGGGCGCCCGGCACCTCGATGCCGTCGGGGCCGGTGACCTTGACCGAGGTCAGCTTGCCGCCGTTGGCGGAGACCTTGACCGCGCCGCTGGTCTTGACGTCGGTGGCGCCGTTGGCGGGTTCGATGGCGATGTTCGCGGCCGACACGGTCGGCGTGGCCGGACTGGACGCCGCCGCCTGCGGGCTGTCGGCCTTGGCCGCGTCCGTGCTGCACCCGGTCGTGGCCATCAGCACCAGGGCGCCTGCGAGCGCACCCACCGCGTAACCCCCGCGTATAGCCTTCACGTTCCGCTCTCCCCACACACCTGCCTGTCGGCTGACAGGTCTTTCGATTCTTATGACGGGCCGACAACGCGAAACGTTGCGCGGGAAGTGTCCCGGTACGGTCACGAACGGCCGACGGCCCGGCGATCATCAACCGCCGGGCCGTCACTGTCAGTTGGAGTGCGACTACCACTGACTCCACGGGACGGTCCAGCCGCTGAGACCGTTGTCCCCCGCGACCGTCTTGCCCTTGGAGTTCACGATCTTCACGACGTCGCCAACCATCGAGGAGTTGAAGAACTTCCCGGCCGCCGAACCGTCGCTGCCGCCCTTGGCGTCGGCGACGCCGATGCAGCCGTGGCTGGCGTTCGACTTGCCGAACGCGTTGCCCCAGTAGTTGCCGTGCACGTAGGTGCCGGAGGTGGTCAGCCGCATCGCGTGCGGCACGTCCGGGACGTCGTACTCGTCGCCCTTGACGTTGGCCACCGTCGCGGAGCTCATCCGGGTGACCTTCTCCTTCGTGGAGATCACCATGGTGCCGTTCCAGGACGGGTTCTGGTCGTTGCCGGCGGTGATCGGGATGCTCTGGCCGCCGCTGCCGCTGCCGTGCGAGACCGTCATCATGTGGGTCGCGGCGTCCACCGTGGAGACCTGGTAGCGGCCGATGGTGAACGGCTCGTCCTTGTCGATGTCGCCGTACAGGCCGGGCGCGACCTCGACGTTCTTCAGCCGGTACTTGACGGTGACCTTGGTGCCCGGCTTCCAGTAGTTCTCCGGCCGGAAGTCCAGCCGGGAGGCGCCGAACCAGTGGCCCTTGGCCACCGTGCCGTCCGAGCCCTCGACGGTGATGCCGGCCAGCACCGCGTCCTTGTTCTTGACGGCCTTGCTGAAGTTCACCGAGACGATCATGCCGACGCCGTAGGTGCCGTTGTCGGCGATGTTGTCGTTGGTGGCGACCTTCTTGGCCGGCGTCAGCGTGGTGAAGGTGGTGGTGGAGGCGGCCACCAGGCCGCCCGGGTCCACCGCCTGCGCGTTCACCGTGTACGTGGTGCCGACCGCCAGCTGCTCGGTCGGCTTCCAGCCCAGGCCGTCGGCGGCGATCTCGCCGGCCACCGCCTTGCCGTTCTTGTCGGTCACCGCGACCTGGGTCAGCTTGCCGCCGGCCACCGCCACCTGCAGGCCGTCCTTGGGCGCCACGTCCGCCGCGCCGTCGGCCGGAGTGACCGTCAGCTGCGCCGCGGACACCTTCGGCGCGCCCGAGGAGGACGAGGAACTGCCGCCGCCCCCCTCGCCCTTGGCGTCGGTCGAGCCGCCGCCGCCACCGCTGCCGCAGGCCGTGCCGAGCAGCAGCACGCCGCCCACCAGCAGGGCCGCCGCGGCCCGGCGCGCCCGCCGTCCGTTCCCGGCACCGACCGTCCCCGCCCCGGCCTTCTGATCCGCCTTCACCGCGCTGCTCCCCTCCAGGTCTGCACAGCGATACACGTGCGAACGCCCGGAATCGGTTCCGCCGGATCCGCCGCACCCACCGCGTTCCCGAGCGTGTCGGGCGCGCGCGGGGGCAAGGATAACCGGCGAAGCTGAGTGAATCTTCGGAGGGAGCCGGGTGCCGGTTCAGTGAACTGCCGTGGTCCGTCCGACCGTCCACTCCGACCATGGCAGGTTCCAGCCGTTCAGGCCGTTGTCGGGCGCGACCCGGTCGCCGTGCGAGCCGCGGACCTCCACCACGTCGCCGACCAGGGAGTGCCGGTACAGCCAGCCGGCGGGGGTCTCGGCGCCGGTCTCCTTGCTGTCCTCCAGGCCGATGCAGCCGTGGCTGGTGTTGGCGGCCCCGAACACGGCGCGGTCGGACCAGTAGTTGCCGTGCACGAAGGTGCCGGAGGTGGTCAGCCGCAGCGCGTGCGGGACGTCCTTGATGTCGTACTCGTCGCCGAGGCCGACCGTCTGCGAGTTCATCCGGGTCACCTCGAAGCGCTCGGAGACCACCATGGTGCCCAGGTAGGTGGCGTGTTCGGGGCTGCCGCCGCTGACCTCCAGGGTGCGGACCAGGCGGCCGTCCTGACGCACCGCCATGACGTGCCGGTCCAGGTCCACGGTGGCGATCAGCGCCCGGCCGACGGTGAAGCGGACGTCCTTGGTCTGGGTGCCGAGGTAGCCGGGCGCGGCCTCCACGTCCTTCAGCCGCAGCCCGAGGGTGACCCTGGTGCCGGGCGGCCAGTAGCCGTGCGGCCGGAAGTCGAGGCGCTGGTCGCCGAACCAGTGGCCGGCGATCTCCTGCGGCGGGTCGGAGCTGACGGAGACGGCCCGCTCGACGGCGGCCCGGTTCTCGATCGGGCGGGAGAAGCGCAGCGACACCGGCATGCCGACGCCGACGGTGGAGCCGTCCTCGGGGGTGAAGAAGGCGACGAAGGTGTGCTCGGGCGGCACGGTGGCGAAGGCGGCGTGCTGGACGGCGCGCAGGCCGTCGGCGTCCACGGCGGTGGCGTCCACGGTGTAGGCGGTGGCGGTGGCGAGCCGCCCGTCGGGCGTCCAGGCGGTGGCGTCGGCGGTGAGCGTGCCGGCCACGGGGGCGCCCCGGTCGTCGGCCATCCGGACCTCCAGCAGGCGGCCCCGGGCGACCGTCACCCGCACCGCGCCGTCCACCGGGACGCCCTGCGCGCCGTCCGCCGGGCCGATCGCCAGCTGGGCGCGGGAGACCGGCGGGCCGCCGTCGAAGGAACCGCTCCAGCCGGAGCAGCCCGCCAGCAGGACCAGTGGGACGACGGCCGCCCGCCGAGCCCAGAGCCGTACCGCGGCGCGCATGCCGTCCTCCCGCTGTCGTCCGCAACCACCCGATGCCGGGCACAACGACCGATCGCGGCCCCCGGACACGACCGGAGGGTTTCCCCACCCGGCTCCGCCGGGCACAGGATTGATCACGGTGCGTCACGCATTGCGCCCCCGGGGTGCCGAGTGCCGCCGCGCAGGGAACAACCGGAGGAACGGGGCCGGGCCCCCGGACGGCTGGGAGGGTCGCGATGACGACGTGGCACGAGCTGGACGCGGACGGCACGACGCCCGGGGCGCAGGCCGCCGCCCGGCTGAACGGCTCGGCGCCCCGGCCCGCCCCCGACCCGCCCCTGCCGGGCAGCTGGCAGCCCCTCGGCGCCCGGTTCCGCGCCGACGGCGCGGGCGGCCGGGGCACCAACTTCGCGCTCTGGGCGCCGAACGCGGAGGCCGTCGACCTCTGCCTGTTCGACGAGGACGGCCGGGAGAGCCGGCACCGGCTGACCGAGCAGACCTACCAGACCTGGCACGGCTACCTGCCGGGCGTCCTCCCCGGCACCCGCTACGGCTTCCGCGTGCACGGCCGGTGGGACCCGTGGACGGGCCTGCGGCACAACCCGGCGAAGCTGCTGCTCGACCCGTACGCCCGCGCGATCGACGGCCCCTGCGTCACCCACGGGGCAGTCAGCTCCGCCGTCCGCCACTGGCCCGAGCGGGACGTCGCGGACACCGTCCGGGACGACCGGGACTCCGCGCCGTACGTGCCCCGGGCGGTGGTCGTGCACGACGCCGACGACTGGTACGACGACCGGCGCCCGAAGACGCCGTGGGCCGAGACGGTGCTGTACGAGCTGCACGTGCGCGGCTTCACCATGCGCCACCCCGGCGTCCCGCCCGAGCTGCGCGGCACCTACGCGGGCCTGGCGCACCCGGCGGCGATCGGGCACCTGACGGCGCTGGGCGTGACGGCGGTGGAGCTGCTGCCGGTGCACCACCACGTCAGCGAGGACCACCTGCAGGAGCGCGGCCTGAGCAACTACTGGGGCTACAACACGCTCGGGTTCTTCGCGCCGCACGCCGGCTACTCGTCCTCGGGCAGCCGGGGCCAGCAGGTCGGCGAGTTCAAGCGGATGGTGCGGGCGCTGCACGCGGCGGGCATCGAGGTGGTCCTCGACGTGGTGTTCAACCACACCGCGGAGGCGGGGACGATGGGCCCGGCGCTGTCCTTCCGGGGCATCGACAACGCCGGCTACTACCGGCTGGACCGCTCCCGCCGCGGCTACGCCGACTACACCGGCTGCGGCAACACGCTGGACACCCGCCGCCCGCAGGTGATCCGGCTGATCACCGACTCGCTGCGGTACTGGGTGACGGAGATGGGCGTGGACGGCTTCCGCTTCGACCTGGCGGCGGCGCTGGCCCGCGGCGGCGACGCGGTGGAGATGGAGCACCCGTTCCTGGCCGCGCTCTCGCAGGACCCGGTGCTGAGCCGGGTCAAGCTGATCGCCGAACCGTGGGACGTCGGCCCGGGCGGCTACCAGCTGGGCGGCTTCCCCCCGCTGTGGGGCGAGTGGAACGACCGCTACCGGGACACCGTGCGCGACTTCTGGCGCGGCGCCCGGCCGGACGTCCGCGAGCTGGCCACCCGGCTGGCCGGCTCCTCCGACCTGTACCAGCGCGGCGGCCGGCGGCCCTACGCGTCCGTCAACTTCGTCACCTCGCACGACGGTTTCACGCTGCGCGACCTGGTCTCCTACGACCGCAAGCACAACCTGGCGAACGGCGAGGACAACCGGGACGGCACCGACGACAACCGCTCCTGGAACCACGGCCGGGAGGGCGAGACGTCCGACCCGGCGATCCGCGCGCTGCGGGTGCGGCAGCTGCGCAACCTGCTGACCACCCTGCTGCTGTCCAGCGGCGTGCCGATGCTGACGGCCGGCGACGAGCTGGGCCGCACCCAGCACGGCAACAACAACGCCTACTGCCAGGACAACGAGACCGGCTGGCTGGACTGGTCGCTGCTGGACGACCCCGAGTGGCGTTCGCTGGCCGACCTGACGGCCCGGCTGATCCGGCTGCGCCGCCGCCACCCGGTGCTGCGGCAGCGGGCGTTCTTCTCCGGCCGCCCCGCCGGGCCGGGCGGGCCGCGGGACCTGACCTGGCTCACCCCGGCCGGCCGGGAGATGACCGAGGCGGACTGGTTCGCCCCGACCCACGCGCTGGCGATGCGGCTGTCCGGCTCCGCGATGGCCGAACGCGACCAGCACGGCCGCCAGGTGCGCGACGCCGACTTCCTGCTGCTGCTGAACGCCGACGCCGAGCCGCGCCGCTTCACCCTGCCCGGCCCGCACCGCCCGTTGGTCGACACCGCGCTGGCCGGGCCGCCCGGGCCGGCGGCGCTCTCCGCGGTCACCCTGGCCGGCCGCTCGGCGATGCTGCTGACGGCTTGACGGCATGACAGCGGGCCCGGGCGGCGTCCCGGGCCCGCCGTCGGTACCGGTGGGTCAGACCCGGTCGGCGACGATCATCAGGTAGTGGAAGCTGCCTTCCTTGTACGCCGTCAGGAACGGGTCCTCGATGCCGGTGGCCACCGAGGACTGCGCGCGCAGCTCCCAGTACGGGATGGTGTCGGCGGTCAGGTCGACCACGCTGATCGGCACCAGGTTGTTCGCGGCCAGCGCCTTGAAGTACTGGCTGCGCGGGTGGATGTTGCAGATGTAGTGCTCGTCGATCCGGCTGACGGCCTTCGAGCGCAGGCCCATCACGTCGTTGGAGCAGCCGGTGATGCAGACGTAGCGGCCGCCGGGGGCGAGCAGCCGGGAGAACTCGCCGAAGGCCTCGAACAGGTCCACGTACATGGTGGTCTCGTTGGTCCAGATCGCCCGGCGGGAGGCGGTCTCGAAGCCGGTGTCCAGCATGTTGCGGAAGTGGAAGCGGACCCGGTCGGCGACGCCGCGCTCGTGCGCCTGGCCGTTGGCGAACGCCACCTGCTGCTCGGAGATGGAGACGCCGTCCACCTCGCAGCCGAACCGCAGGTTGGCCATGATGCTGGTGCCGCCGCGGCCGGAGCCGGCGTCCAGCAGCGCGTCGGTGGGCGCGATGTCGCCGAGGTGGTCGAGCAGCACGTCGGCCTGGGCGGTCTCCAGCCGGTGCATCTCCTCGATCATCCGCTCGTCACGGGTCTCGTCCGGGCCCTCGAACACCGCCGGGTCGACCGGCCCGAGGCCGTAGTGGTGGTGGTAGAGGCCGTCGACCTCACCGAGCTTGATGTTGACCGGGTCCTTCTCCAGGTTCCAGTAGTTGGCGACCGACTTCTGGAACGCGGTGCGCAGCACGTTGGTGGCGCTCGGGACGGTGGTGGTCATGTACGGCGTGCTCCTCAACTGGCGGGTGGACGTGGGTCAGTCGGTCTGGTAGCGGGCGCTGCCCGCATGCCACTCGCGGTTGCCGCCGACCCAGGCCCAGGTGCCGGCCAGGAAGCGGCGCAGCTCGGGCGAGCCGGTCAGGGCGAGGGCGGAGGCCTCGGCCTCGAAGGTGTGCATCAGTTCGTCGTGGACGGCCACGCTGTGCTGGACGGCCTCCTCCAGCGAGCAGCCCTCCTCGGTGGCGATCAGCATCGGCAGGCTGAAGTCGCTGGGGTCTTCCTTGCCCATCGAGTACAGGTCGTTCATCAGCACGGTGGCGGTGCCGGCCAGGGTGAAGGCGCGGCGCACGGCGGGGTCGGCGAACTCGGCCTGCGGGACTTCGTAGCCGGCGATCGCGTCGACCAGCACCATGCACGGGATGAAGGAGTTCTCGTGGCGGTGCATCAGGTACTCCCACACCGGCGGGCGGTGCCCGGTGGTGTGCCACATGCCTTCCTGGCCGTACGCCACGAACATGATCGCCAGTTCGTGCCGCAGCCGCCGGATCTGGTTCCAACTGGCGTACGGGGCGAGGCCGTCGAGGGCGGAGCGCAGCGCCTTGGCGACCGGGTCCTGCTGGACGTGCGCCTCCAGTTGGGGGGCGTAGCGGCGCGGCAGGTGGGCCTGGTCGATGGTGGAGTGGCAGATCGCCAGCCGTTGGCCGAGCACCTCGTGCTGGGGTTCCTCGACCTCGGCGTCGACGATGTGGTCGTCGACGGCCCATTCGGACAGGCCGCACTTGGCGGCGGCGAGCAGCCGGTCGGGGTCGTCGGTCTCGGGGTGGCCGAGCATCATCAGCCGGCCGAAGTTGGCCTTGCGGAGCATGTCGGTGCGGCCGGGGTAGATGCCGATCCCCTCGGCCCATTCGATCAGCCGCTCGTTGACCAGGTCGCCGAGCGCCGGGTCGTCGCGCACCGCGGGCGGGCAGTACAGCGCGGGGGCCTTGCCGTTGGTGATCGGCCGGGCGGCGGGGGCGTCCCGGACGATGTCGTCGGTCGCGCCGGTCTGCTGGTTCGGGACGGTCGGGCGGTGGGAGAGCAGGCCGGTGGTGCCGAGTCCGGTGGGGCCGGGGGCGTGCCAGGTGAGCCGGCCGGGGGCGGGGCGGTCGGGGTGGGTGAGGATGGCGGAGACCAGCGCCGCCAGCTCGTGGGTGCCGTGCGGGGCGAGCGTCCGGGTGAGCAGTGAGGGCATGTCGGTCGTCTTTCGGCGTGGGGGCGGTCAGGACCGGGGGTGGTCGACCTCGACGTTCTCCAGCACGCCCAGGGCGTCGGGGACCAGGATCGCGGCGGAGTAGTAGGCGGAGACCAGGTAGTTGACGACGGCCTTCTCGTCGATGCCCATGAAGCGGACGTTCAGGCCGGGCTCGATCTCCTCGGGGATGCCGACCTGGGTGAGGCCGATGACGCCCTGGTTGTGCTCGCCGGTGCGCATCGCGAGGATCGAGGTGCTGCCGGCGCGGACCGGGATCTTGCCGCAGGGCAGCAGCGGGATGCCGCGCCAGGCGGGCGCCGGGTGGCCGTTGACCTCGGTGGTGGAGAAGTAGACGCCGCGCCGGTTGGCCTCCCGGCCGAACGCGGCGATCGCCTTCGGGTGGGCGAACAGGTAGTCGGTGTCGCGGCGCATCGCGAGCAGTTCGTCCAGGTCGTCGGGGGTGGGCGCGCCGTCGCGGGTCTGGATCCGCTGGTCGAAGGCGCAGTTGGCGAGCAGCCCGAACTCGGGGTTGTTGACGATCTCGTGCTCCTGGCGCTCGCGCAGCGCCTCGACGGTCAGCCGCAGCTGCTCCTGGGTCTGGTCCATCGGGCTGCTGTACAGGTCGGCGACCCGGCTGTGCACCCGCAGCACCGTCTGGGCGACGCTCAACCCGTATTCGCGCGGCCCGAGTTCGTAGTCGACGAAGGCGGTGGGGAGCTCGTGTTCGCCCCGGTGGCCGGCGGACAGCCCGATCTCCGCCTCGCCGTACGCGTTCTGCTCGGCGGCCTGCCCGGCCTGGTGGAGGGCGAGCTGCCCCTGCAGGGCCGGGGAGCGGTCGACGATCTCCTGGAAGGCCGGCCAGGGCAGCGCCATCGCGGTGCCGGCGGTGGCGGCCTTCAGGGTGTACGGCCAGCGCCCGTCGGCGGCGGTGAGCGCCTCGTCGCCGAGGTGGTCGCCGTCGGCGTGCACGGCGAGCACGGTGTCGTCGCCGTACTTGCCGGTGCCGATCCGCTCGACCTTGCCGTGCGCGATCAGGAAGACCTCGGTGATCGGGGCGCCCTGCTGGACGAGCACCTCGCCGGCGGCGAAGCCGCGCTGGACGAAGCGCCCGGCGAGCTCGTTGAGCACCGCGTAGTCCTGGAAGCCGCGCAGCGCCGGGACTTCGGTCAGGGTGGGCCCGGACACCTCGACCCGGAGGCCGGTCTGCACGAAGGAGACCCGGCCGCGGCCGACCGCGTGGGTGAGCCGCCGGTTGACCCGGTAGGTGCCCGCCGAGACGTGCGTCCAGGGCAGCTTGCGCAGCAGCCAGCGCGAACTGATCTCCTGCATCTGCGGCTTGGACTTGGTGGTGGTGGCGAGGTTGCGCGCCGCGGTGGTGCTCAGGCTCCGCTGTGCCGGGGCCCGCTCCTCGGGGACGTGCTCGGTCTCTACCGACATGCTGGGTCTCCTGGCTGCGTCGGGTGATCCACCGCGATCACTTCGGCCAGATCAGACACTGTCGGGCCAGGGGGCCTGCAAGCAGGCGCTCGGGGTGGGCAAATCGTCCGCCGTGCGCCTCTCACGCCGGTCCCCGCCGGTTGTGCGCCCCCGCGCCGGGGGGCTTCCGGCCGCGCCGCGCGACCTTCCGGGCGACCCGAACGGCGCAACAGGGAGCGCCGCTGTCGGCGCTGACGCCCCGTCCGGCCTGGCCGGATCCTGCCGACAGGGGCAAAAAAGCGGATGAGAAATGTCGGTGCCAGCGCCTACCCTCTCGGCGATGGCCGAGAACCAGAACCCCGCTCCGCCCACCCCCGCGGATTCGAACAACTCGTCAACCGACGACCTCGCAAGTTCACCCGCATCGGTACCCCGATCGCCGGTGCGCTCACTGCTGCGCCTGTGGCCGTACGCCCGCGAGGCCCGCTGGCGGATCTTCGGCTCGATGGCCGCCGCCGGGCTCGCCTCGCTCAGCGTGCTGGTCGTGCCGATCGTGCTGGGCGCGATCGTGGACGGCCCCGTCGCCCATCACGACCTGGCCGGGCTGTGGCCGCTGGCGATCGCCCTGCTGCTGCTCGGCGTCGCCGAGGCCTGCCTGTTCGGCGTCCGCCGGATCATCGTGGCCCGCCCGCTGGCCAAGGTGGAGACCAGGCTGCGCGGCGACCTGTTCGCCAAGCTGCAACGGCTGCCGATCTCCTTCCACGACCGCTGGCCGTCCGGGCAGCTGCTCTCCCGGGCCACCTCGGACCTGTTCGTGATGCGGCTGTTCCTGGCCTTCCCGCTGGTCTTCCTGGTGGTCAACTCGACCGTCTTCCTGACCGGCACCGCGCTGATGTTCGCACTGGACTGGCGGCTCGCCCTGATCACCCTCGTCCCGGCGATCCCGCTGATGGCCTACACCCGCCGCTTCGAGGCCGGGTACTCGGCCGCCTCCCGGCTCGCCCAGGACCAGAACGGCGACCTGGCCACCGTGGTCGAGGAGTCGGTGCTCGGCATCCGCATCCTCAAGGCCTTCGGCCGGCACCGCACCATGGCCGAGGAGTTCCACCGGCACAGCGCCGACCTGCGCGACACCGAACTGCGCAAGGCCGGGCTGCTCGGCAACCTGTGGGCGGCCATCGTCGGCCTGCCCGAACTCGCCCTCGGCTGCGCCCTCGCCACCGGCGCCGTGCTGGTCGCCCACGACGAACTCTCGGTCGGCACCCTGGTCGCCTTCCTGTCCACCGCGCTCGCCCTGCGCTGGCCGGTCGAGTCGATCGGCTGGCTGCTCGGCTTCTCCGCCGAGGCCGCCAGCGCCGCCAACCGCTACTTCGAGGTGATGGACGAGCCGGAGCCCGCCGACCCGCACTCCGGCAACGCCCCCTCCGACGACCGCGGCATCCGCTTCACCGGCGTCCGCTTCCGCTACCCCGACGCCCCGGCCGGCACCCCCGACCTGCTGGCCGGCATCGACCTGCACATCCGCCCGGGCGAGACGCTCGCCCTGGTCGGCGCCACCGGCAGCGGCAAGACCACCCTCACCGCGCTGCTCCCCCGCCTGTACGAGCCCACCGCCGGCTCGATCACGCTGGACGGCACCGACATCCGCGACCTGCCCCGCGAGCAGCTCCGCCGCGAGGTCGCCGTCGCCTTCGAGGACCCGACCCTGTTCTCCGCCACCGTCCGCGAGAACGTGCTGATGGGCGCGCCCGGCGCCGACGGGCAGCAGCTCGCCCGGGCCCTCGCCACCGCGCAGGCCGGCTTCGTCGAGCGGCTCCCCGACGGCCTGGACACCGAGGTCGGCGAGCAGGGCCTCAGCCTCTCCGGCGGCCAGCGCCAGCGCCTCGCGCTGGCCCGCGCCGTGGTCGGCGAGCCCCGCTTCCTGGTCCTCGACGACCCGCTGTCCGCGCTCGACGTGCACACCGAGGCCCTGGTGGAGCGCGCCCTGCGGCAGGTCCTCGCCGACACCACCGCCCTGGTCGTCGCGCACCGCCCGTCCACCGTCCTGCTGGCCGACCGGGTCGCGCTGCTCGCCGACGGGCGGATCACCGCCGTCGGCACCCACCAGGAGCTGCTGAACTCCTCTCCCGCCTACCGGGCCCTGATGTCCGGCGAATCCGAACTGGAAGGGGCGCTGGCCCGATGACCACCGCCGTCGCCGAACCCGCCGTCGAAGAGGACGACCTGCCGCCCGCGGCCGCCGACGACCAGGACATCCCCGTCCCGCCCGGCGCCCCGCGCGCCCTGCTCGGCTCGCTGCTCGCCCCGCACCGCCGCCGGATCGCCGTCGCCGTGGTCGCCGTCCTGCTCCAGCAGGCCGCGCTGCAGGCCGGGCCGCTGCTCGTCGCGTACGCCATCGACCGCGGCATCCCCGCCCTGCGCGAGCACGACTCCGGCCCGCTGATCGCCGTCACCGCCGGGTACCTGGCCTGCGCCCTGCTCGCCACCCTGCTGCAACGTTCCTTCATCCGGCTCGCGGCCCGGATCAACCAGGACATCCTGCTCGACCTGCGCGGCCGGATCTTCCAGCACGCCCAGCGCCTCAGCCTGGACTTCCACGAGCGCTACACCTCCGGCCGGATCATCTCCCGCGCCACCAGCGACGTGGACACCCTGCGCGAACTGCTCGCCGAGGGCCTCCAGGAACTCCTGATGGTCTGCCTGTCGGTCGGCTACATCACGGTCGTGCTCTGCCTGATGGACTGGCGCCTGGGCCTGGCCTCGCTGGTGTCCTTCCTGCCGATGTACCTGATCATCCGCTCCTTCCGGCGCCGCTCCCAGCAGGTCTACCGCCGCTCCCGCACCGCCGTGGCCTCGCTGATCGTCCGCTTCACCGAGACCATGAACGGCATCCGCCCGGTCCAGGCGTTCCGCCGCGAGCCCGCCAACAACCGGGCCTTCGACACCGTCAACCAGCAGTCCGCCACCGCCACCGCGGACGGCCTGCTGGAGATGGCCCGGTACGTCTTCCTGTCCCGGCTGACCGCCAATATCTGGATCACCGGCGTGGTCGTCCTCGGCGCCCTGCTGGTCAGCGACGGCAGCCTCGAACTCGGCGTGCTCACCGCCTTCGTGCTCTTCCTGCGCCGGCTCTACGACCCCATCGACCAGCTGGCGATGTTCCTGAACAGCTACCAGTCCTCCGCCGCCGCCCTGGAGAAGATGGCCGGCCTGCTCGCCCACGAGCCCTCCGTCCCCGAGCCCGCCGAGCCCGCCGCGCTGCCCGCCGCCACCGGCAAGGGCCGCGAAGTCGCCTTCCGCGACGCCCGGTTCGCCTACTCCAACGGCAAGGAGATCCTGCCCGCCTTCGACCTGGTCCTGCCGGCCGGCCGGACCACCGCCGTGGTCGGCGCGACCGGCGCGGGCAAGTCCACCCTCGCCAAGCTGCTCGCCCGCTTCTACGACCCCACCGCCGGCTCCGTCACCCTCGACGGCGTCGACCTCCGCGACCTCACCAGCGCCGACCTGCGCGCCAACGTCGTGATGGTCACCCAGGAGTCGTTCCTGTTCTCCGGCACCGTCGCCGAGAACATCGCCGTCGGCAAGCCGGACGCCACCCGCGCCGAGATCGAGGCCGCGGCCCGCGCGATCGGCGCCCACGAGTTCATCACCGCGCTGCCCGACGGCTACGACACCGACGTCCGCAAGCGCGGCGGCCGCATCTCCGCCGGCCAGCGCCAACTCGTCGCCTTCGCCCGCGCCCTGCTCGCCGACCCCGCCGTCCTCATCCTCGACGAGGCGACCTCCTCCCTGGACGTCCCCGGCGAACAGGCCGTCCAGCACGCCATGCAGACCGTCCTCGCCGGCCGCACCGCCGTGATCATCGCCCACCGCCTCTCCACCGTCGAGATCGCCGACCGCGTCCTCGTCATGGACCAGGGCCGCATCGTCGAGGACGGCACCCCCGCCACCCTCATCGCCGGCGAGGGCCGCTTCGCCACCCTCCACCGAACCTGGAAGGACAGCCTGGTGTAGGGGCCGTGCCCCGGCACCGGTGCGCCGGAAATCGATCGACCGGCCCCGGAAGGGGCCACTAGCCTCGGTCCGTGGACGACCCGACCGCCGGCCGTGCCGGCCCCCCTGACGCCCGCAGCCCGCTCCGGTTCCTGTGGTGGCTGGTCCGCAGCCAGCGCCGTCGTTCGCTGGCCGGCATGTTCTACGGCACCGCGTGGATGCTGAGCCTGACCGTCCAGCCGTATCTGCTGTCGCGGGCCGTCGACGACGGGCTGCGGCCGGGCCGGACGGGGGCGGTGCTCGGCTGGGCGGCGGCGCTGCTCGGGTTCGGGCTGCTGAACACGGTGCTGGCGTGGTTCCGGCACCGCACCATGACGATGGTCCGCAACGACGCGAGCTTCCGCACCATCGCCGTGGTGCAGCAGCACAGCGTGCGCCTCGGCGCGGCGCTGCCCCGCCAGGTCTCGGCCGGCGAGGTGGTCACCATCGGCATCTCCGACGTGTCCCGGATCGCCATGGCGCTGACCTTCGTCGGCCCCGGCGTGGGCGCGGTGGTCTGCTACCTGACGGTCGCCGCGATCCTGCTCTCGCTCTCCCCGCTGCTGGCCCTGATCGTCCTGCTCGGCCTGCCGGTGCTCGCCCTGACGCTCCGTCCGCTGCTGGCCCGCCAACAGGTGGCGGAGGGCCGCTTCCGCGAGCACCAGGGCCGGCTGACCTCCCGGTTCGAGGACCTGGCGGGCGGACTGCGGGTGCTGAACGGCCTCGGCGGCAAGGACGTGTTCGCCGCCCGCTACCGCGCCGACTCCCGGGCGCTGCGCGAGGAGGGCTACCGGGTCGGCGCGACCGTCAGCTGGATCCAGGCCCTCGGCGGCGGCCTGCCGGTGCTGCTGCTGGCCGCCGTCACCTGGCTCGGCGCCCGCCTCACCGTCGAGGGCGAGTTGACGCCGGGCCAGCTGACGGCGGTGTTCGCGTACGTCGCCGTGCTGGTCGCGCCGCTGTACTTCCTGATCGAGAACAGCCGGGACATCGGCCGCGCCCTGGTCTGCGCCCGCCGGGTCACCGACTTCCTCCACCTCTCGCCGGACCCGGACCTCGGAACCTCTCACGTCCCGCCCGCCCCTGCCGAGTTGATCGATCCCGAGTCCGGCGTCCGACTCGCCCCGGGCGAGCTGACGGTGCTCGCCGCGGCCCGCCCCGCCGACTCCGCCGCCGTCGCCGAACGCCTCGCCCGGCTCACCCCCGCCACCACCGCCCGCTGGGGCGACACCCCGCTCACCGACCTGCCGGTGGCCGACGTCCGGGCCCGGATCACCCTCGCCGAGAACGAGGCGACGCTGTTCGCCGGCACCCTGCGCGACACCGTCCGCGGCCGCACCGACGCCCCCGACGACGCCCTGTCGGCCTCGCTCGAAACCGCCGCCGCCCTCGACGTGCTCGGCTCCCTGGGCGGCCGACTCGACGCCCCGATCGCCGCCGACGGCCGCAACCTGTCCGGCGGCCAACGCCAACGCCTGCGCCTGGCAAGGGCGTTGACCGCCGACCCGGACGTCCTGCTGGCCGTCGAACCGACCTCCGCGGTGGACGCCCACACCGAGGCCGCGATGGCCGCCGGCCTGCGCGCCGCCCGGGCCGGCCGCACCACCGCCCTCACCAGCACCTCCCCGCTGCTGCTCGACCGGGCCGACACCGTCCACTACCTGGTGGACGGCAAGGTCGCCGCCAGCGGCACCCACCGCGAACTGCTCCGCACCCAGCCCGGCTACCGCGCCCTGGTCACCCGGGGCCCCGACTCCCGTACCGAGGTGGCCGAATGAGCGCCCTGCCGATCGCCACCGCCCGCCAGGTCCGGCAGGCCGCCACCCGGCTGGTCCGCGAGGACGGCCGGGCCTTCGCCACCGTCCTGCTCCTCAACGGCCTCGCCGCGCTGCTCGGCCTGGCCGGCCCCTGGCTGCTCGGCCGGATCATCGACCTGGTCACCCACGGCGCCACCACCGGCGACATCGACCGCCTCGGCCTGCTCCTGCTCGGCTGCGCCGCCGCCCAGATCCTGGCCGGCCGCCAGGCCCGCTACCTGGCCCACCGGTTCGGCGAACGGGCCGCCGCCCGGGTCCGCGAACAGCTCCTCGACCGGGTCCTCGCGCTGCCCGCCGCCACCGCCGAACGGGCCGGCACCGGCGACCTCACCTCGCGCGGCACCACCGACTCCACCGCCGTCGGCGAGACCCTCCGGGACGTCGCCCCCGAACTCTTCGTGGCCGCCGCCCAGGTGCTGTTCATCCTCGGCGCGATCCTCGCCTTCAGCCCCCTGCTGGGCAGTTGCGCACTGGTCGGCCTGGTCGGCATCACCCTCGGCGCCCGCTGGTACCTGCGCCGCGCCCGCGCCGCCTACCTCGCCGACCGGGCCGCCGGCGCCGACCTCGCCGAGACCCTCTCCGCCACCGCGAACGGCGCCCGCACCATCGACGCCCTCGGCCTCCAGCAGCAGCGCCTCGACGCGGGCCTGCGGGCCATCACCACCGCCAACCTCGCCCGGCTGCGCACCCTGAACCTGCGGCTGCGCTTCTTCGCCGTCATCAACGTCTCCTACGCCCTCCCGGTCGTCCTCGCCCTCCCGCTCGGCGCCCTCCTGCTCGCCCACCACACCATCACCCTCGGCGCGGCCGTGGCCGCCGTGCTCTACCTGCGACGCATCGAAGAACCCCTGGACACCATCGTCGTCCTGCTCGAATCCGTGCAGAGCAGCACCGCCGCGTACGCCCGCGTCGAGGGCCTCGCCGCCCCCGCCCCGGCGCCCGCGACCACCGGCCTCGAACCCGCCGACGACCGGATCCGGGTCACCGGCGTCCGCTACGCCTACCCGGACGGGCCGGACGTGCTGCACGGCCTCGACCTCGACCTCCGGCCGGGCGAACGCCTCGCCGTGGTCGGCCCGTCCGGCTCCGGCAAGACCACCCTCGGCCGCCTCCTCGCCGGCATCGACCGCCCCCGCACCGGCGCCGTCACGGTCGGTGGCGTCCCGCTCGCCGACCTCTCACCCGAGCGGCTGCGCCGGCAGGTCGTCCTGGTCACCCAGGAACACCACGTCTTCCTCGGCACCCTCCGCGACAACCTGCTCATCGCCGCCCCCGACGCCGACGACCCCGCGCTCACCGCCGCCCTCGACGCCGTCGGCTGGCACCACGACCTCCCCGACGGCCTCGACACCGAACTCGGCCCCACTCACCGCCTCGACGGCGCCCAGGCCCAGCAGCTCGCCCTCGCCCGCGTCATCCTGGCCGACCCCCACACCCTGATCCTCGACGAGGCCACCGCCCTCCTCGACCCCACCGCCGCCCGCAACACCGAACGCGCCCTCGCCGCCACCCTCACCGGCCGCACCGTCATCGCCATCGCCCACCGCCTCCACACCGCCCACGACGCCGACCGCGTGGCCGTCCTCACCCACGGCCACCTCACCGACCTCGGCCCCCACGAGAAGCTCCTCACCACCGACGGCCCGTACGCCCGCCTCTGGACTTCCTGGCAAGGCTGAAGAGGGCAAGAGGGCTGGTGGGTACGAAACCAGGGGCCCGGGGAACGGCGGGGCCATGTCTGCGGTTGGTCACGGGGGCGCTTTGCGTTCCGTAAGTTTCGGGTCCCCGTTCTTTGACCCGAAACAGATCGACCGCCAGAGGCCCCCGGCCACCAGCAACTCGACCCCGCCGATCCCCGGGCCCCTGGTTTCGCACCCTTCTACCTGAGCACTCCCGCCTCCAAGCCCCCCAGCTCCGCCGGCACCGCCACCAGCCCCAGTTCCGCCCCGGAGGCCAGCCGGGGGTGGGCCGGGAGGACGCGGACGGTGTACCCGAACGGCCCCGTCCGCGACAGTTCGAGGTGGCCCTCGTAGCGCAGCCGCCCGTCCAGGTCCGGGCCGCCCCCGGCAGGCTTGAGCGCCAGCGTCGTCGCCTCCGAGATCCGGTCACTCTCGTCGACCCGCCCCGAGACCACCTGCACCTCGACGTCCTCCGGCCCCAGCCGCCCGAGCGCGACCTGCACCCGCAGGGCCAGCGTCGCGCCGAGCTCCTGGGCCTCCCCCGCCCCGTCCGCCTCGACGTGTTCGACCCGCACCGACGGCCACGCGTCGCGCACCGTCGCCTTCCAGCCCGCCAGGGCCTTCGCGCCCGCGTAGTCCCCGGCCCCGCCGGCCAGCTGCCGTCGCGCCCGGGCCGCCGGCACGTACAGCCGCTCCACGTACTCCCGGACCATCCGCCCGGCCAGCACCTTCGGCCCCAGGGTGACCAGGGTGTGCCGGACCATCGAGATCCACCGGTGCGGCAGCCCGTCCGCCGCGCGGTCGTAGAAGCGGGCCGCGACCTGGTGCTCGATCAGGTCGTACAGCGCGGCCGCCTCGATGTCGTCCCGCCGTTCGGCCTCCGCGCTCTCGGGGTCGAGGACGCCTTCGCCGGTGCCGCCGTCGGCGGTGGGGATGGCCCAGCCGTTCTGGCCGTCGTACCACTCGTCCCACCAGCCGTCGAGGATGGAGAGGTTGAGGCAGCCGTTCAGCGCGGCCTTCATGCCGGAGGTGCCGCAGGCCTCCAGGGGGCGGAGCGGGTTGTTGAGCCAGACGTCGCAGCCGGGGTACAGCGCCTTGGCCATCGCCATGTCGTAGTCCGGCAGGAAGACGATCCGGTGCCGGACGGCGGGGTCGTCGGCGAACGCGACGAGCTGTTGGATCAGCCGCTTGCCGCCGTCGTCGGCGGGGTGCGCCTTGCCCGCGACGACGATCTGGACCGGCCGTTCGGGGTGCAGCAGCAGGGCGCGCAGCCGGGCCGGGTCGCGGAGCATCAGGGTGAGCCGCTTGTAGGACGGGACGCGCCGGGCGAAGCCGATGGTGAGGACGTCGGGGTCGAGGACGGCGCCGGTCCAGCCGAGTTCCGCCTCGCCCGCGCCGCGCTGCCGCCAGGAGGCGCGCAGCCGGCGGCGGGCCTCGTCGACGAGCTGGGCGCGCAGGGTGCGGCGCAGTTCCCAGACGTCCGCGTTGCCGATCCGCTCCAGGCCGGTCCACTGGCCGGCGGTGCCGACGGCCATCGCGTCCTCGGCGCGTTCCTGGCCGATCTCGGTGGCGCCGAGGCGGACCACGGCGGGGTCGATCCAGGTGGGCGCGTGGACGCCGTTGGTGATGGAGGCGATCGGGACTTCGGGGGCGTCGAAGCCGGGCCACAGCCCGCGGAACATCTCCCGGCTGACGGCGCCGTGCAGGGTGGAGACGCCGTTGGCGCGCTGGGCGAGCCGCAGGCCCATGGCGGCCATGTTGAAGAGCTTGGGGTCGCCCCCGGCCCAGTTCTCGGCGCCGAGCGCGAGCACCTGGTCGACGGAGACGCCCGGCAGCGCGGCGTCGCCGCCGAAGTGGCGGGCGACCAGCTCGCGGTCGAAGCGGTCGATGCCGGCGGGGACGGGCGTGTGGGTGGTGAAGACGGTGCCGGCCCGGACGGCTTCCAGGGCGTCGGCGAAGGAGAGGCCGGGGTGGGCGGTGGTGAGTTCGGCGATGCGTTCCAGGCCGAGGAAGCCGGCGTGGCCCTCGTTGGTGTGGAAGACCTCGGGTTCGGGGTGGCCGGTGAGCCGGGCGTAGGTGCGCACGGCGCGGACGCCGCCGATGCCGAGCAGTATTTCCTGCAGCAGCCGGTGTTCGCTGCCGCCGCCGTAGAGGCGGTCGGTGACGTCGCGTTCGGCGGGGTGGTTGGCCTCGATGTCGGAGTCGAGGAGCAGCAGCGGGACGCGGCCGACCTGGGCGCGCCAGACCTGGGCGGCGAGGGTGCGGCCGCCGGGCAGCGCGAGGTCGATCCGGCAGGGGGCGCCGTCGGGCTCGCGCAGCAGGGTGACGGCGAGCGCGTCGGGGTCGAGCAGGGGGTAGCGCTCCTGCTGCCAGCCGTCCCGGCTGAGCGACTGGCGGAAGTAGCCGTGGCGGTAGAAGAGTCCGACGCCGATGATCGGGACGCCGAGGTCGGAGGCGGCCTTGAGGTGGTCGCCGGCCAGGATGCCGAGGCCGCCGGAGTACTGCGGGAGGGCGGCGGCGATGCCGTACTCGGGCGAGAAGTAGGCGATGCCGGTGGGGAGCCCGGGGTCGTTCGCCGACTGGTACCAGCGCGGGCCGGTCAGGTAGTCGCGCAGGTCGTCGGCGAGGTCGCCGAGCCGGCGCAGGAAGCGCCGGTCGGTGGCGAGCGCGGCCAGCCGGGCGGCGGGCACCTCGCCGAGCAGTCGGACCGGGTCCTCGCCGACGGCGGCCCAGACGTCCGGGTCGACGGAGCGGAACAGCTCCCTGGTATCGGGGTGCCAGGACCAGCGGAGGTTCAGCGCGAGCTCGTGCAGTGGCTGCAGTTGTTCGGGCAGGACGGTGCGGACGGTGAACCTGCGGATTGCCTTCACGACTTGAAGGGTAGCCCCGCCCGAATGCCTGACGAGGTGTCAAACTGCGGTCGCCACACCCGTTCGGAGCAGCGTTGAGATCGTTCCGGGCGCGTGGTGGCAAATCCCGGCGCACGGGGGGCGCAGGCTGGGAAAAGACGCGCCGTCGGGTGTGAACTTCTGGGGTCGGAGGTGTAGCGGGTGCCTGCTCCGGCCCGGTCCGGCGGCCGGAACCGAGTGCCTACCGACTCGTAGCTCTTGCCGGTGGTGCGAGGATGCAACAAGGTCGTGGGTGCCGCCGGGTATGCGATCGGACGGTCGTCCCCTGCTGCCTCCGGCCGGTGCAGGTCCGGTTTTGACGAGCCCTCACTCCTCCTTAGCCCATTCGGCCCAGCAGCCGTGTCTTCGCGTGTCCTTGTGCTCCGACCGGTCGTTTCCCGGTGGGTTGGGTCATGCGGGGGCGTGCACCGAGCGACGCGCGCGGGGGCGCGTGCCCTTCGGCGCGGCGGGTTTCGCTGCGGCGGTCGGCGGGCCTGGTGGCCGGGGCCGTCGACACGGGGCCGGCCCGGCCCGCACGTCCTTCCTCACCCAGCAGTCCTCCCGGTACTCTCCCGGCGTCGCCCGCCGGGCAGAGCTGCCGCCGATCTCGGGCAGGAGCTTGGCATGCACGGCGACACGCGGGACCAGTCCACGGTACCGACGGACCACACCCCTGACGGACCGTCGACCGGGGAGCCCCCGGTGCCGGCCCCGCGCACCGCGGCGGCCCGCAGGCGGTCGGCCGCACCGGCCGCGAAGCGCGCGGCGGGCACCCCTCGCAAGGCCGCGTCGAAACGGACCACCACCGTCAGGTCCGCCGGCGCCCCCGCGGCCACCACCGCCGCGCCCGCGCCCACACCCGCCACCGGTGCCGCGTCATCCCCCCGCAAGACCCCGGCCCGCCCGGCCCGCCCCACCCGCACGACGACAGAGAGCGACACCGTGATCGGCCGCATCCCCGTGCTTGACGTGACCCCGCTCGTCGACGCCGGCCGGCGTCCGGCCAAGGCCGTGGAGGGCGAACGCTTCCTGGTCTCCGCCACGGTCTTCCGCGAGGGCCACGACGCGGTGGGGGCCAATGTGGTGCTGCGCGACCCGCGCGGCCGCTCCGGCCCGTGGACGCCGATGCACGAGCTGTCCGAGGGCAGCGACCGCTGGGGCGCGTACGTGACGCCGACCGCGCCGGGCCGCTGGTCGTACCTGGTGGAGGCGTGGGGCGACCCGGTGGCGACCTGGCGCAAGCACGCGGCGGTGAAGCTGCCCGCCGGGATCGACACCGCGCTGGTGCTGGAGGAGGGCGCCCAGCTGCTGGAGCGGGCGGCGGCCGGGGTGCCGAAGAAGGAGGGCCGGGCCCAGGTGCTGGCCGCGGTGGACGCGCTGCGCGACCCCGGTCTGCCGCCGCTGAGCCGCTACGCGGCGGCGCTGGTCCCGGAGGTGACGGCGCTGCTGGCCCGCTTCCCGCTGCGCGAGCTGCTCTCCTCGACCCGCCCGCAGCCGCTCCAGGTGGACCGCAAGCGGGCGCTGTTCGGCGCCTGGTACGAGTTCTTCCCGCGCTCGGAGGGCGCGGTGGTGGACCCGAACGGCGTGGAGCCGCCGGTCTCGGGCACCTTCCGGACGGCCGCCGAGCGGCTGCCCGCGGTGGCCGCGATGGGCTTCGACGTGGTCTACCTGCCGCCGATCCACCCGATCGGCCGGGCCCACCGCAAGGGCCCCGACAACGCGCTGGAGGCCGGCCCGCTGGACGTCGGCTCGCCGTGGGCGATCGGCTCCCCGGAGGGCGGCCACGACGCCGTCCACCCGGACCTCGGCACCCTGGAGGACTTCGACCACTTCGTCGCGGAGGCGGGCGCGCTGGGCCTGGAGGTGGCGCTGGACTTCGCGCTCCAGTGCTCGCCGGACCACCCGTGGGTGCACAAGCACCCGGAGTGGTTCAGCCACCGCGCGGACGGCACCATCGCGTACGCCGAGAACCCGCCGAAGAAGTACCAGGACATCTACCCGGTCAACTTCGACCAGGACTTCGACGGGATCGTCCGCGAGACGGTGCGGATCCTGCGCTTCTGGATGGGCCACGGGGTGCGGATCTTCCGCGTCGACAACCCGCACACCAAGCCGGTCAACTTCTGGGAGAAGGTGCTGTCCGACATCGCCCGCACCGACCCGGACGTGCTGTTCCTGGCGGAGGCGTTCACCCGTCCGGCGATGATGCACACCCTCGGCAAGATCGGCTTCCACCAGTCCTACACGTACTTCACCTGGCGCAACGACAAGGCCGAGCTGACGGAGTACCTCACCGAGCTCACCGGCGAGGCCGCCGCGTACATGCGGCCGAACTTCTTCGCCAACACCCCGGACATCCTGCCCGAGTACCTGCAGACCGGCGGCCCGGCGGCGTTCGCGGTGCGCGCCGTGCTGGCCGCCGCGCTGTCGCCGACCTACGGGGTGTACGCGGGCTTCGAGCTGTTCGAGAACGAGCCCGCCAAGCCCGGTTCGGAGGAGTACCTGCACTCGGAGAAGTACGAGCTGCGGCCGCGCGACTGGACCCGCCCGGACTCCCTCGCGCCGCTGCTGACCGCCCTGAACCGGCTGCGCCGCCGGCACCCCGCGCTCCAGCAGCTGCGGGACCTGCGCTTCCACCCCGTCGACAACGAGCGGATCCTCGCCTTCTCCAAGTCCGCCGTGACCGAGGACGGCCTGGAGGACCGGGTGGTCTGCGTGGTCAACCTGGACCCGCACCACGTCCAGGAGGCCACGGTGACGCTCGACGCGCCGGGGCCGCTGACGGTGCACGACGAGCTGACCGGCGCGACGTACGCCTGGGGCCGTCACAACTACGTCCGGCTCGATCCCTCTACCGGGCCGGCCCACCTCCTCACGGTTCGGAGGAACCCGCAGTGACAGTCAACGAGCCCGTCCCCGACACCTTCGCCGACACCCCCGCCCAGGGCCGCGACCCGGAGTGGTTCAAACGCGCGGTCTTCTACGAGGTCCTGGTGCGCTCGTTCCAGGACAGCAACGGCGACGGCGTCGGAGACCTCAAGGGGCTCACCTCGCGGCTCGACTACCTCCAGTGGCTGGGTGTGGACTGCCTCTGGCTGCCCCCGTTCATGAACTCCCCGCTGCGGGACGGCGGTTACGACGTCTCGGACTACCAGTCGGTGCTCCCGGAGTTCGGCAACCTGGCCGACTTCGTGGAGTTCGTCGACGCGGCGCACGCCCGCGGCATGCGGGTCATCATCGACTTCGTGGTGAACCACACCAGCGACCAGCACGCGTGGTTCCAGGCCTCCCGCAGCGACCCCGAGGGCCCGTACGGCGACTTCTACATGTGGGCCGACGACGACAAGCAGTACCCGGACGCCCGCATCATCTTCGTCGACACCGAGACCTCCAACTGGACGTACGACCCGGTCCGCAAGCAGTACTACTGGCACCGCTTCTTCAGCCACCAGCCGGATCTCAACTACGACAATCCGCGCGTGCAGGAGGAGGTGATGGCGGCCCTGCGGTTCTGGCTGGACCTCGGCATCGACGGCTTCCGGCTGGACGCGGTGCCGTACCTGTACGCCCGCGAGGGCACCAACTGCGAGAACCTGCCGGAGACCCACGACTTCCTGCGCCGGGTCCGCAAGGAGATCGACGCCAACTACCCGGACACCGTGCTGCTGGCGGAGGCCAACCAGTGGCCGGAGGACGTGGTCGACTACTTCGGCGACTTCGGCTCCGGCGGCGACGAGTGCCACATGGCGTTCCACTTCCCGGTGATGCCGCGGATCTTCATGGCGGTCCGCCGGGAGTCCCGCTACCCGGTCTCCGAGATCCTGGCGAAGACCCCGGAGATCCCGTCCGGCTGCCAGTGGGGCATCTTCCTGCGCAACCACGACGAGTTGACCCTGGAGATGGTCACCGACGAGGAGCGCGACTACATGTACGCGGAGTACGCGAAGGACCCGCGGATGCGGGCCAACGTGGGCATCCGCCGCCGGCTCTCCCCGCTGCTGGAGAACGACCGCAACCAGGTCGAGCTGTTCACCGCGCTGCTGCTCTCGCTGCCGGGCTCCCCGGTGCTCTACTACGGCGACGAAATCGGCATGGGCGACAACATCTGGCTCGGCGACCGGGACGGCGTCCGCACCCCGATGCAGTGGACGCCGGACCGCAACGCGGGTTTCTCCTCCGCCGACCCGGGCAGGCTCAGTCTGCCGCCCATCATGGACCCGGTGTACGGCTTTCAGGTGACCAACGTCGAGGCGCAGCAAAGCAGTTCGAGCTCACTGCTGCACTGGACGCGTCGCATGATCGAGATCCGCAAGCTCAATCCCGCGTTCGGCCTCGGCAGCTATACGGAGCTGCCCTCCAGCAACCCCGCGGTGCTGGCCTTCGTGCGCGAGTACGAGGGCGACCTGGTCATGTGCGTGAACAACTTCTCGCGGTTCGCGCAGCCGACCGAACTGGACCTGCGGCAGTACGGGGGGCGGTACCCGGTCGAGCTGATCGGCGGCGTGCGCTTCCCCACCATCGGCGAGTGGCCGTACCTGTTGACGCTGGCCGGCCACGGCTTCTACTGGTTCCAGCTGCGCCAGTCCCCGGCGAAGCCGTCCGGGGCGAAGTAGGGCCTGTCCGGCCGACGCACCGACGATCCCTCAGGCCCCGATCGGGACAACCCCTTCCGCGGGCGCGCGAGTTGCTCCGCGCGCCCCCGGAGGTCTTCGCACCACCGCGTACGGAGAACAGCCCAACGGCCATCCACACGAAGGCGTGACACCGAGCGAGCGACTCGCGTGCCGTCGCCGCCGCGCCGTCGAAATCCGGAAGAGTGAAGGGCCCGGCCACGACCCGTCGGGCAGTCGCCCGCTTCCGGGGAAAGGGAGTCATGTCCGAAACCTCCCGTTCTCAAGCCCACCTGCACCGTGATCCGTCCACCGCCCCCGGGCCGGTCGGGACGCGCGCGCCGGGGGCCCGGAGAACCGCCGCGGGAGTCAGCGAGCTGGTCCAGTCGGCCCTGCCGCTGATCGCCGAATGGCTCCCCACCCAGCGCTGGTACGCCGGCAAGGGCCGGCCGATCGCCGCACTCGTCCCGATGCTCGGCACCCCCCTCCAGGTGGGCGATCCGGCGCTGCTGCACCTGCTGCTGCGGGTGGAGCACGGCGGGGCGGCCGCCGGCCCCGGTGACGTGTACCAGCTGCTGCTGGGCATCCGCTCGGAGCGGCCCGCGGCGGTCGGGCCGCGGGCGGTGCTGGGCCGGCTGGCGGGCGGCACCTACGACGGCGCGGTGCTCTACGACGCGGTGCACGACCCGGAGTTGACCGGACGGCTGCTCGAACACCTGGCCACCGGCGACCGGTTCGGCTCGCTGTGCTTCCGCCGCACGCCGGGCCCGGGCCTGCCGGGCAACATCCCGGGGCGGGCGTCCACCGCCGAGCAGTCCAACTCCTCGGTCATCTACGACACCGCGTTCATCCTGAAGCTGTTCCGCCGGATCAGTCCCGGGACCAACCCCGACCTGGAGCTGTCGCTGGCGCTGTCCCGGGCCGGCTCGACCCGCATCCCCCGGGTCGCGGCCTGGTTCGAGTGCCGGCTGGAGCGCTCCGAGCCCGCCACCCTGGGCCTGCTCCAGCGCTACCTGCCGGACGCCGAGGACGGCTGGGAGCTGGCCCTCGACCAGGTCGCCCGGCTCAAGGGCGACCCGTCGCCGGGCAACTTCGCGATCGAGGCGCACCGGCTCGGCCGGGCCACCGCCGAGGTGCACCGGGTGCTGGCCCGCTCGATGCCCACCGCCCGGCTGGACGCGGCCCGGATCGCCGAGCTGGCCGGCGCGATGGCCGACCGGCTGGACTCCGCCGTCACCGCCGTGCCGGGCCTGCTGCGCTACCGCTCGGCGCTGCGCTCGGCGTTCCAGCAGCTGACGGCCGCGCACCTGGACGGGCTGCCGGTCCAGCGCATCCACGGCGACCTGCACCTGGGCCAGGCGATGCGCACCCCGCAGGGCTGGGTGCTGCTGGACTTCGAGGGCGAGCCCGCCAAGCCGCTGGCCGAACGCCGCCTGCCGCAGCCCGCGCTGCGGGACGTCGCCGCGATGCTCCGCTCGTTCGACTACGCGGCCGCCCACCTGCTGGCCGGATCGCCCGCCCGGGACCAGGAGTTGGCGCAGCTGGCCGCCGCCTGGGCGGCCCGCAACCGGGCCGCGTACTGCGCCGGCTACACGGCGGGCGGCGGCGCCGACCCGGCCGCGTCCCCGGAGCTGATGCGCGCCCTGGAGATCGACAAGGCCGTGTACGAGGTGGTGTACGAGGCGCGGCACCGGCCGAGTTGGCTGCCGATCCCGCTGGCCGCGATCAACCGCCTGGCCGGCACCGTCTGAACCGCCCCGCCCGGCCGGGCTTCCCGGCCGGGCGGGCCCGCTCCGCTGGCAGTAGCCCCGACCCGTTCGCAGGAATCCAGGAGGCCTTCGCCGTGACCCCGCTCGGTCCGCTCGACCCGTCCTTTCCGGCCGACCGCCGGCCGGCCGTCCCGGCCACCTTCCGGAACGGCGAGCGCGTCAGAGGGGCCGGCTGGCAGCCGCCGGCGAAGCCCGCGCGGCCGTCCGGCGCGGCGCCGAAGGGCCCGGAGGCCCGGAAGGCGGAGCGCGCCGCCAAATCGCGGCCGGCGCCCGCCCGGCCCGCCGCGGGCGCGGCGCTGCGGCTGCCGGAGGCGCCGCTGCCGCCCGGCGAGGTGGAGCGCCTGGTCTCCGGCGCGCACCACGACCCGCACGCCCTGCTCGGTGCGCACGCGCTCCCGGCGGGCACCGCGATCCGGGTGCTGCGCCCGTTCGCCGAGCGGGTGGTGGTCGAGACGGCGCTCGGCCCGGCCGAACTGACGCACCAGCAGGCCGGCCTGTTCACCGGCCTGCTGACCGGGCAGCGCTTCCCCGCCTACACGCTGAAGGTGACGTACCCGGGCGGCGAGCCGCTGGTGCAGGAGGACGGCTACCGGTTCGCCCCGACGCTGGGCGAGTTGGACCTGCACCTGATCTCGGAGGGCCGGCACGAGCAGCTGTGGCACGCGCTCGGTTCGCACGTGCGCACGGTGGAAGGGGTGGCGGGCACCTCGTTCGCGGTGTGGGCGCCGAACGCCGTCGGGGTCCGGCTGATCGGCTCGTTCAACCACTGGGACGGCACCGCGCACCCGATGCGCTCGCTGGGCTCCTCCGGCGTGTGGGAGCTGTTCGTTCCGGGCCTCGGCGAGGGCGAGCGGTACAAGTACCAGATCCTGACCCGCGGCGGCCGGACGGTGGAGAAGGCCGACCCGCTGGCCCGCGCCGCCCAGTGCCCGCCGGACACCGCCTCGGTGGTGACGGTCTCCCGGTATGAGTGGCAGGACGCCGAGTGGATGGCGGCCCGGGCGCGCACCGTCCACCACCGGGCGCCGATGTCCGTCTACGAGCTGCACCTCGCCTCCTGGCGGCCGGACCTGACGACCTACCGGCAGATCGCCGAGGTGCTGCCCGGCTACCTGAACGAACTCGGCTTCACCCACGTCGAGTTCATGCCCGTGATGGAGCACCCCTTCGGCGGCTCCTGGGGCTACCAGGTCTCCGGCTTCTACGCCCCCACGGCCCGCCTCGGCACCCCCGACGACTTCCGGCACCTGGTCGACACGCT
>NZ_JBSGDD010000089.1:0-28674 GCF_053602195.1 Kitasatospora sp. NPDC004531
CGTTCCCACTCGGCATCCGTGAGATCTCCCCGCCCCATACCCGAACCAACGAGCAAGGCAGGTGACAGTCACATGATCGACCGGACAAGTCCTAGACGGTGCACGTGGCTCGGAGCGCCGACAGGTGATCGGCCGTCAGGCCGAGTCCGTCGCGCCAGAAGTCGTCGAACGTGCGCCAGCCGCGCGCGAGTTCCTCGAAGGCCGCGTCGAGGTAAACCGTTTCCGCGCGGGCGAGCGGTCGCATCAGCGGGTCCACCCGGGCGATCCGGGTCGCCGCGCGCTCGTTGGTGAGCAGGTAGTCGGCGAGGACGGCCTCCCGGTCCACGCCGAGGGCGGTGAGGAGCAGGGCGGCCGTCCAGCCGGTGCGGTCCTTGCCGGCCGTGCAGTGGAACAGCACGGGCGCGCCGTCCGCCTCGGCGATCAGGCGCAGCACGGTGGCGAAGCGCTCGCGGGCCAGGGCGTCGGTGACGAACCACCGGTACATCGACGTCATCATCGCGCTGCCGCGGCCGTCGCCGAGCACGGCGTGCATCGCCCCGGGATCGCCGCTGCCGAGCGCCCGTCTCAGGTCGACGTAGAGGTCGAAGTCGGCGGAGAACACCGGCAGATGGTGCAGCGCCGGGCCGAGCCCGTCCGGCGAGGGCACGCTCAGCGCCGCGGCGGCGTCCATCGGCAGGACGGCCGTCGGCAGGCCCGGGATCAGGTCGGCGCCCAGGTGGCGGACCTCGTCCAGGCTGCGCAGATCGACGACGTGCCGCAGTCCCAGCGCGCCCAGCAGCGCGCGGTCGCGCTCACCGAGCCGGCTCAGCGCCTCGGTGCGCAGCAGCAGCCCGGGGCGGACGGTGCGGCCGTCGGCCGTCCGGTAGCCGCCGAGGTCGCGGGCGTTGACGGCGGCCGCCAGGCCGAGGCTGCGGGCGGTCTCGGTGGACGGCGCGGACACGGGGCCTCCTGGCGGGCTGCGACGGTTCCGGCCAGTGTAGGCACGCCTGCCCGCGGGGCCACCGGAGGTCTCCGGCCGGCCCCGCACGGGCGTCCTGCGGTCGTTACTTGACGGCCAGCCAGATCACGCCGACCACGACCGCCAGGGCCACGACGGCCCCGACGACGATCAGCGGGGTGCGGCTCGACGAGGAGCTGCTGCCGTACGTGGTGACGGTGCCCGGGGCCTGCGCGGCCGGGGCCTCGTCGACGAACGCCCGGAACATCTGGGTGGAGCCGGCGGGGTCGTAGTCGTTGTCAGCCATGGAACGGGACTCTAGCCAACGCCGACACCCCGCCGACACCCCGGACCCCACTGCCGACCCACTCTGCACGGACCCCTCACCTCGGACGACACCCGGGTGAACAACCGGTCGCCCCGGAATCAAGCAGGACCCGAACGGGTTGTTCCCAGGCATGACTTCCACTGACGCCCCCCGGGTGACCCTCGGCGCCTCCGGCCTCGCCGTCTCCCAACTGTCCCTCGGCGGCAACGTGTTCGGCTGGACGGCCGACGAAGCGCAGTCCTTCGCGGTGCTCGACGCGTACGCCGCGGCGGGCGGCAACTTCGTCGACACCGCCGACGTCTACTCCTCCTGGGCGCCGGGCAACTCCGGCGGCGAGTCCGAGACGGTGATCGGCCACTGGCTGCGCAGCCGCGGCAACCGCGAACAGATCGTCGTCGCCACCAAGGCCGGCATGGCGCCCGGCCTGGACAACCTGAAGCGCGACACCGTGCGGCGCGCCGTCGAGGGCTCGCTGCGCCGGCTCGGCGTCGAGCGGATCGACCTGTTCTACACCCACCGGGACGACCCGGACACGCCGGTCGAGGAGATCGTCACCACCCTCGACGAGCTGGTCCGCGAGGGCAAGGTGCGGGAGCTCGCCGCGTCCAACATCGGCCCGCAGCGCCTGGCCGCCTCGCTGGAGTTCGCCGCCCGCGAGGGCCTGGCCCGGTACGTGGCCGTGCAGCCGCACTACAACCTGGTCTCCCGCGACACCTACGAGGGCGAACTCGCCGACGTGGTCGCCGCGCACGGCCTGTCCGCCGTCCCGTACTACGCGCTCGCCGCCGGCTTCCTGACCGGCAAGTACCGGCCCGGCGCGCAGGTGGACAGCCCCCGGGCGCAGGGCGCTGGCAAGCACCTGGAGACCCCGCGCGGCCTGCGCGTGCTGGCCGCGCTGGACGAGGTCGCCGCCGCCCACGGCGTCGAGGTCACCACCGTGGCGCTGGCCTGGCTGGCCGCCCGGCCCACCGTCGTCGCCCCGCTGGCCAGCGCCCGCACCGTCGAGCAGCTGCCGCCGCTGCTGGCCGCCGCCGCGCTGCGGCTGACCGAGGCCGAGCTGAAGCTGCTGGACGCCGCCTCCGCCTGACGCACCGGCGGCGCCCCTCCCCGGCTGCGGGAGGGGCGCCGTCGGCGTGACGGTCAGGGGCGGCCGAAGAAGTCCGGGTAGTAGCCGCTGGTCATCCGGGAGACCCGCACGTCCTTGCCGGGGCGGGGCGCCTCCACGTACGTCCCGTCGCCGAGGTAGATCGCCACGTGGTGGATGCCGGAGACCCGGCCGTTGCCGGACCAGAACAGCAGGTCGCCGCGCTTGAGCTGCTTCGCGGTGATCGGTGTGCCGGCCCGGTACTGGTCGTCGGCGACCCGCGGGGTGGACACCCCCGCCCGGCGGAACGCCTGCTGGACCAGACCCGAGCAGTCGAAGCCGTTCGGCCCGTTGCCGCCCCACACGTACGGCTTGCCGACCTGCGCCAGCGCGTACGACACCGCCGCCTCGACCCCGCTCGACGCCGGCTTCGCCGGCTGCGACGGCTGCTGCGCCGCGGAGCCGCCCCCGCCGCCGGTGCGCTCCAGGTAGATGTTGTAGTGGCTGGTGTAGCGCCACTCGCCGGCGGCGTTCCTGAACCAGTAGACCTTGCCGTCCCAGCCCTGCCGCAGGCCGCCGGACGAGGACTGCTGCTGTGGGGACTGGCCCCGGGAGCCGCCGGTGCGCTCCAGGTAGACGCTCTGCCACTGGGTGTAGCGCCACTGGCCGGCGGCGTTCTTGAACCAGTAGACGTGACCGTCCCAGCCGGGGCCGGACGGCGCGGGCACGGCGTGCGCGGTGGTCGCGCCCAGCCCCAGGCCGACCACCCCGGCGCCGGCCAGCACGGTGGTGGCCAGACAGGTCGAGCGCACCGCGCGGTGTATTCGGCCCGCCCGCTCGGCCGCCTCGGACGGGGCGGTGGGCGCCGCCGGACGGGCGCACTCCGGGCAGTGGCAGGCCGTCGCGCCGTCGGACTCCGCGAAGACCGGCAGCGGGCCCTGCGACCGGTCGGGCAGATCGGTGGGATCGGTGGATATCGAGGCGAGCGCTGGCTTCACGCGGACTTCCCTTCCTTGCGGCTCGGCCGGGCGGCCGGAGCGGGCACCGAGGCGGTCACCCCGGCCGGGGCGACGAACGCGACCAGCAGCTGCTCCATCAGGGCGCTGCGCGCGGTGTCGTCCAACTCGTGGGCGGTGGCGCGCTCCAGGCGGCGCACCGCGAGCGCCGCGGCCTCCACCGCGTCGTCCACCAGGACGGTCCGCAGTCCCGCGTCCAGGTCCGCGAGCCGGCGGCGGCGCATCGACTCGGCGACCTCCGGCGCGTAGTCCAGGGCCAGCGGCTGCACCGAGTACACCTCGATGCCGGCCGGGGCGGTCTCCGCGGCCAGCGCCCGGGTCAGCTCGTCGGCGAACCACTGGCCGTCGCGCAGCGCAGGCCCCGGAGCGGAGTTGGAGTCGCACGGCAGCGCGGAGGCGGTTCGGGTGAGGACGGCCTGCACCTGCTCGCGCAGATACGTTTCGTGGTCGGCGATGCCGAGCGTGACCCGCGCGGTGTCCTTGACCCGCCACACGATCAGCACCCGCACCAGCAGCGGGGTGCCGGTCCGGTCGGTGACGTGCACCGGCTCGCTGCGCCAGTGCCGCAGCCGGACGTCCACCCGGCGGCGGCGCACCAGCGGGTTCACCCACAGCAGGCCGGTGCGGCGCACCGTGCCCCGGTAGCGGCCCCAGCGGGTCAGCACCCGGGTCTCGCCGCCCGGGTTGGACAGCAGCCCGGCGAGCGCCGTCAGCATCGCCAGTCCGATCGCGCTGACCGTGGCCACGGTGCGGTCGTCGACCCGTCCGCCACCGGCCTTCGCGGCCGCGTCGCGGACGTCCGGCAGGCCCGACAGGTGCGGGATCACGCCCGCCCGGGCCAGCACCAGCAGCACGCCGGCCGTGCCGACCAGCAGCGCCAGCAGCGGCAGCCAGCCCGGCAGGGCGAACGCGGTGCGCTCGCGCAGCGACTGGTCGGCGCGCGGCGGGCGCCGGTGGACGGCGGCGTCCGAGACCGTGGGGTGCGCCCGGGCGGCTTCCGGCGTGGCCCGGGGGCCGGGCGGGAGCGCGGCCGGCTCGTCCGCGCCGACCGGCGTCAGGTCCGCCCCGACGGCCGGGAGCTGCGCGGTCGGCGCGCCCCGGTCGGGCCGGTCCTCGACCGGCGCGGCGGCCTTGATCAGCGGGTTGTTCACCGCCTTGGCCAGTTGGGTCGCGCCGACGGGGTCGGCGGGCGATTCGGCGGCGGAGGGCCAGGTACGGGGTCGCGGCGACGAGTCGCGGGTGACGTCCATGCACGTGTCCTAAGGGTCAGAGTGTCGCGCAACGGGCGGCCCGGAGCTGACGGGCAGTGCCGGGGACCCAGGCTAGGCTGATTGATCATCAAATGCGACGAATGCCTCGCGGTGTGTCGCTATGTCGGAAAATCCGTCGGAGCCCGGTCCGCGCGCCGCACCCAGCGGTACGGGCGGACCGGGCAGCCGTCGTACCGGTCCTCAGCGACGCCGGCCGGCGCGCCTTCGACCGCCCAGCACCCGGCGGGCCAGCAGCCCGAAGCCCGCCGCGATCAGCAGCGCCCCGCAGGCCAGACCGCGCCAGCCAGTGGCCGCCGCCCGGCGTTCGGCCGCCGCCATCCCGCCCTGCGGCGGCGCCGCCAACGCCCGCGCCCGCCCGGACTCCTCCGCCGCGGCAGCGGGCTGCCCGACCTGTTCGTCCGACGCGGCGTGCGTGGCCGACGGGGTGGCCGACGGCGCTCCCGTCGAGGGCGTCCCCGCCGGCGGGGTGGTGGAGCTCTCGACCGGCGCCGCCGGCTCCTGCGGCATCGACAGGTTCGCCGCGAACACGGACTGCTCGACCGCCGAATCCTGCGCCAGGAACGGCGGCTGCGGACCCTCCACCGCCCCGTCCACCCCGGCCGGTGGCACGGCAGCAGCGGACGGGGACGGGCTCGCCGTCGGCGCCGGCGAGCCGGCCGGGATCACCACCGGCACCACCTCGGGCGGCACCTCGGGCGACGCCGGGGCCGACGGGCTCGCGCTCGGCAGCAGAGCCGGGACGGACGCGGAGGCCGACGCGGACGGGCCGGTCGTGGCCGGACTCTGCGCGGCCGGCGCGGTCGCCGTCGCCGCGGCCGGCGCACTCGGCGTGGCCGTGGAGGACGCCGGCACACTGGGCGTGGCCGTCGCGGAGGGGGCGGTCGACGGCGCGGGCCGCGTCGACGACGGCGACGCAGTGGCGGCTCCGCCGCCGGCCGGCGCCTTGGGCACCCGGACCGGGACGGGATCGCTCGCCGTGCCGTTGCCCGCCGGGTCGGTGGCGGTGGCGACCAGCGCGACGTCGCCGCCCGGGATGTCCTGGCCGGACGTGCAGGACCAGCTGCCGTCGGCGCCCGCCACGGCGCTGCACACCGTGGTGCGTTCGCCGTTGGCCCGGGCGGCGGTGACGGTGACGGTGGCGCCGGGCTCGGCACGGCCGCCGATCACGGGCCGGGCGGTGGGCAGCAGCACCCCGGCGGCGGGCGAGGTGAGCTGCGGCTTGTCGGGCGAGCCGGTGTCCACCGTGAGCCGGACGGGCTTGCCGTCGGAGCGGTTGCCCGCCGCGTCCCGGGCGTGCGGGGTGAGCCGGTGCGGGCCGTCGGCGAGGTTCTCCACCGGCAGGCAGGACCAGCTGCCGTCGGCGGCGACGGCGGTGGAGCACAGGTCGATGTCCTGCGCCCCGTCCGCCGCGGACACGGTGACGGTGGAGCCGGGCTCGCCGAGGCCGGTGACCAGCAGGCCCGGGTCGTTGCTGAAGTCGGGCAGGGTGAGGACGGGGGCGGTCGGCGCCGCCGTCTTGACGGTCACCCGGAACGGCGGGCCGTGCAGCACGCCGCCGTGGGTGGTCTCCGTCACCACCAGGGTGTGGGCGCCCTCGCTCAGCGCGCTCTCGGGGCGGCAGTTCCAGCTGCCGTCGCCGCCGACCTGCGCGAGGCACACCGCGCTGCCGTTCTCCTGGACGGCGATGCCCGCCCCGGCGACGGCATCGTCGCCGCGGAACTCGGGGCGCAGTTCGCCGGTGACGCTGCCGGGGACGGGCAGCGCGATCTCCGGACCGGTGGCGGCGGAGATCTTCAGCGGGATCCGCTGGTCGACGACCTGCCCGGAGTCGGCGAAGCCGTCGGCGTCGGCGAGCTGCGAGCCGTCCCGGGCCAGCCGCAGCCGGACCCAGGTGTCGCCGCCGGTGGCGGCCGCCGGGACCTGCCACTCCAGCGCGGCGCGGGTCGCCCCGGCGGGGACGTCGGCCTGCGCGCGCTCCTCGCGGTCGAAGCGGCCGTTGTGGTCGAAGTCGATCCAGCCGGCCAGCACCGCCGGGCCGCCGCCCGGGCTCACCGGCGCCTCCACCCGGTAGCTGCCCCCGGCGACGGCCTCGGCGGGGAAGCTCAGGCTCGGGTCGGTGCCCGGGTAGTCGGCGCGGCCGGGCCGGGGCCGGGGCTGCGCCGGGTTGGCCCAGGGGCTGCGCAGACCCGCCGCGGCCTCCGTGCCGGGGGCGAGGGGGCCGGCGGCCGCCGGGGCCGGGCCGGGCAGCAGCGGCCGTTCGACGGCCTGGGCCAGGCCGGGCCGGGAGCGGGGCGCGGCCGGGGCGGCGTCCTGGCCGAGGAACAGGTCGGAGAGCAGGTGCGAGGCGTTGCCGTAGTCCTGCGGAGCGCTGCCGAGGCCCTCGTCGAGGGTGACCGTCCAGGCCTGGCGGAGCGCCGCGGGCGGGGTGGTGGAGCCGTCCCGGGCGGTGGAGCGCTGCTCGACGCGCAGGTCGACGGTGCTGACGGTGCCGGTCAGTTCGAGGGTGCCGGAGCCGTCCGCGTCGCCGTCGCGGAAGCCCTCCGCGGCGGGGGCGAGCTCGGTCGGGCCGACCGTCCACCCGGCCCAGTCGGTGCGGCCGGTCAGGGTGGGGGCGGCGGGGGTGCCGGCGGCGACCGTGAGGCGGGTGCTGGTGCCGGTGGTGCCGTCGCCGCCGGTGGCCAGGCCGGTCAGGCCGCTGAGGTGCAGGCGGGGGTTGCGCACCGGGCGGGAGAAGGTGAGCCGCAGCGTGCCGAGGGCCCGCCAGGAGCCGTCCGCGTGCGGGTGGTCCTCGACGGCGCGGAACGTCTCGGCCGGGTCGCCGGGGCGGATGCCGTCGGTGTAGGCGCTGCCGCCGGTGGTCCGCTCGGCAAGTTTGCCGGGTGCGGCTTCGACGCCCACGCCGGGGGCCGCGGCCCAGTCGAACTGGACGGCCAGGCCGGACGGCAGCTGGGCGCGCCGCTCGGCGGACCAGCTGTCGGGCGTCTGCTGGGCGGCCACCGGCGGGGTGCCGAGGCCGGTGAGCAGGCCGGTGGCGATCAGAGCGGTGGTGGTCCGGCCGATCCGGGGTCCGGGCCGGTCACGGTCGGCCGGGCGGGCGTCGGGGGCCGGGGCCCGGTGGAGGAACTGTCGGCACATCCGGCTCTCCTCTCGGTGTCTTCGTCCGCCGAATTCGCGGTCCAATGCCATGAACCCGAATGGTCATGACGATCAGACAAAAGGGAATCACGATCTGGTTTCGGTCATACCGCGACACCTGGTCAATTCGCCCGACACCACCCGATTGGCGGTCACTCGTTCGGCAGTATCCGGATACCCGCCAAGCGGGGCGTCAACTCGCCCAAGCAGGCATCAATCGGGCGCTACTGTCCAGTATTTGACTGATCGTCATACCACTCTGTTGGAATTGGTGTGTTTATCAGTAGAGTCGGCCGGCATGACCATTGATTCCGCGCTCATCAAAAGCAGCTTCGCTGCCGTCGAGCCCCACGGCAGCGATGTCACCGCATACTTCTACGCCCATTTGTTCGAGCACAACCCGGGCGTCCGCAAGCTCTTCGCCGAGCACCTCGACGAGCAGCAGGACCGCCTCTGGGCCGCGATATCCACCCTGGTCGACCGGCTCGACGACACCGAGACCGTGGTCGACGTGCTGCAGGGCCTGGGCCGCCGGCACGCCGGCTACGGCGCCCTCCCCGAGCACTTCCCGGCCGTCGGCGCCAGCCTGATCGCCGCGCTCGCGCACTTCGCCAAGGACGCCTGGACGCCCGCGGCCGAGGCCTCCTGGACCGCCCTGTACGGCGTCGTCACCGAGGTCATGGGCGGGGCGCTGACCGAAGCCGCCGCGGACTGAGGGCCTCCCCGGTGCCCTTCGACCCCGCGGTCGTCCGTGCCAGCTTCGCCGTCGTCGAACGCCGGGCCGACCAGCTGACCAAGTACTTCTACGCCCACCTGTTCACCAACAACCCGGGCGTCGAGGCGCTCTTCCCGGCCCGGCTCGCCGAGCAGCGCGACCGGCTGTTCGCCGCCCTCACCCAGCTGGTGCTGCGGCTGGAGGACCCGGAGCAGCTCACCGGCTACCTGGCGGCGCTCGGACGCGACCACCGCAAGTTCCAGGCCGCGCCCGAGCACTACCCGGCCGTCGGCGCCAGCCTGATCGCCGCGCTGGAGCACTTCTCCGGGAGCGCCTGGACCCCCGAGGTCGAACAGGCCTGGGCGGAGGCGTTCGGCGTCATCGCCCAGGCCATGATCGACGCGGCCGCCGCCGTGCCCGCCGGCAGCCCCCGCTGGTGGAACGCCGAGGTGCTGACCGCCCGCCGGGCCGCCGCCGACCTGGCGGTGCTCACCCTGCGGCCCGACCAGCCGTACCCGTTCACCGCCGGCCAGTACCTGACCGTCAGCTCCGACCGGCACCCGCAGGTCTGGCGGCCCTACTCGCCGGCCTGCGCGCCCCGGCCCGACAACACCCTGGAGCTGCACGTCCGCCGGGTGCCCGACGGGCTGCTGTCCACCGCGCTGGTCGACGAGGTCCGGCCCGGCGAGACGCTCCGGCTCGGCCCGCCGCTCGGCGAGGCCGTGCTCGCCAAGCGCTCCGACCGGCCGTTGCTGATGGTCGCCGCCGGCACCGGCTGGGCGCAGGTCAAAGCCCTGCTGGAACAGCTCGGCAAGGACGGCGGACGGCCCGCCACCGTGTTCGTCGCCGCCCGCGACGACCGCGACCAGTACGACCTGGACGCGGTGCACGACCTGGTGAAGGAACACGCCTGGCTGCACGCCGTCCTGTCGGCGCCCGCGCCCGGCGCGTCCCGCGGCACCGCGATCCGGCTGCTCCGCGACGGCCTGCGCGACTACGGCGACTGCGCCGGCCACGACATCCACCTGTCCGGGCCGCCCGACCTCGCGCCGTCCGTCACCGCCCAACTCCTCGACCAGCGCGCCGATCCCGGGCTGATCCGGCACGACCCCGTCACCGCCACGTTCAACCGCAGCCGCCCGCTCACCCCCGCGGAATGGTTCCTGGAGGAGCGCGAGGTGCCGTGGATCAACCGGACCGAACTCGGGCCGCCGGCATGACGACGAAGGCCCCGGGTGGAAACCCGGGGCCTTCGGCTGGTGCGCTCAGCAGGATTCGAACCTGCAACCTCTTGATCCGTAGTCAAGTGCTCTATCCGTTGAGCTATGAGCGCTCGGACGGCCCCTTGCGGAACCGCGAGCGGAGATTGGTGCGCTCAGCAGGATTCGAACCTGCAACCTCTTGATCCGTAGTCAAGTGCTCTATCCGTTGAGCTATGAGCGCTCGCCCCGTCGGCCTTGGCCTCCTGGGCGGTGCGGGGACAACATTACATGACCGGCGACCTGGGGCGAAATCGATTGCCGGCGGCCCCGTCAAGGGCACCGCGGAGGCCGCCGGGCGAACAGTGGCGGACAACGCGGAAGCCCCGCCGGTCAGTGACCGACGGGGCTCCCGATGAGGCGGAGGCGGAGGGATTTGAACCCTCGATGGACGGTAAAGCCCAAACCGCATTAGCAGTGCGGCGCCATAGACCGGACTAGGCGACGCCTCCAACACCCGGACTGCGACCGGGACTCCGGCGCACTCCGTGCGACTGCGATGATGCCACAGCCGAAGGCTCCGGCACCAACCACCACAACGATACTGGCCGGGTCGTCCACGGCGCAAAGAAGAATGAGATACTCCAGTCTCCGAGGAGAGCCAGAGCCGCCCGTCGAAGCGGCGGCCCGAAGGCGTGAGGAGACCTGTCGACGTGAGCAGCAGGCCGACCCGAGGCGCTGCTCGCCTCGCCGCGATACTCGACGCACTGCCCGACCCCCTGCTGCTGGTGAACTCCAACGGCACCGTGGTCGACGCCAACAAGGCTGCCGTGGAGAGCCTCCAGGCCCCCGGCACCTCGCTGGTCGGACGGGGAGTGCTGGACCTGCTGCCGGAGTTCGACCCCAGCCGAATCCCCGGTTCGATGCGGCCCCCGGCGAGCGAGACCCAGAGCCTTGAACTACCGGTCCGGATGACCGCCCGACGCACCGACGGCAGCACCTTCGCCGTCGAGGTGTCCGGCAACGACTTCACCGACGAGGGCGGCGGGGAGGCGCACGGCTTCCTGTCCTTCGCCACCACCGACCAGGACCTGCTGCTGCTGCTGGTCCGCGACCTGTCGACGCGCCTCGGCGTGGAGTCCGAACTCCGGCGCCAGCACAAACAGACCGAGATGATCCTGCGCGCCGCCGCCGAGGGCGTCCTCGGCGTCGACCTGGAGGGCCGCGTGGTGCTGGTCAACCCGGCCGCCGCGCACATCCTCGACTTCCGGGCCAGCGAACTCGGCGGGCGCGAACTGCACCCGCTGATCCAGCACTCGCAGCCCGACGGCAGCCCGCTGGCCGCCGAGAGCTCGGCGCTGATGGACACCCTGCACTCCGGCCGCAAGCACCGGATCCGCAACACCGTGCTGTGGCGCAAGGACGGCAGCCCCGTCACCGTCGACCTGACCACCGCGCCCGTCCGGGACGGCGAGCAACTGGTCGGCGCCGTCATGACGTTCACCGACCGCACCCACGAACTCGCGCTCACCGCACGCAACGAGCACCTCACCGCCGTGCTGGAGTCCGAACTCGGCGGCGCGCTCGGCGCGCTGCACCGGCGGATCGACGCGCTGGCCGCCGACCCCGCCGGGCAGCTCTGGCCGGAGGCCAATTGGACGCTGCGCCGACTCGCCGACGAGTGCCGCCGGTTCGGCCGGCTGATCGAGGGCGTGCTGGAGCACCAGCGTTTCGAGGCCGCCGCCGAGCGCGGCAAGGCGTCGCTGGAGCGCGAACGGATCGGCCTGGACGAGGTCGTGCAGCTGGCCGTCGACCGGGCCGGCGAGTTGGTCGGGCCCGGCCGGGTCCGCTACTCGGTGCACGCCGCCGCCGTGAAGGTGCTCGCCGACCGCGAACGGCTCGCCCAGGCGCTCGCCCACCTGGTCGCCGACGTCAGCGGCGTCACGCCGGTGCCCGAACCCGCCCGCGCCGAGGACGAGTCCGCCACCGCCGGCGGCCCGTTCGCCGGCCCGGCGCCCGACCCCGGGCAGCCGCCGATGGTGGTGCTGGCGGCCGCCCAGCGCGGCCAGGTCGCCCGGATCGAGGTGCGCGGCCCCGCGCAGAGCGCCAGCGCCGTCCACCTGCCGATCGCCCGGGCCGCCGTCCAGCGGCACGGCGGCGTCCTGCAGCGGCACGACCTGCCCGGCGGCGGCGGGGCCACCTACGTGGTCGAGCTGCCGCTCGACCCCGACGGCGGCGACGGCGACACGCCCGACAAGCAGCAGCACGTCCCCAAGGACTCCGACACCGCGATGCTGCCCGACCTTCCCGGGCAGCCCGAGGCGGCCCCGGCCGAGGCCGACGAGGCGTCAACGCCCGCGCCCGCCACGGAGAACGGCGCACCCGCCGCCCGGGCCGACGACACCCAGGGCTCCGGTCGCCGCCGGGCCCGCCCCGCCCGCGAGGACGAGGCGCGGACCGAACCGGCCCCGCCCGGCGCGCCGATCGCGCTCGGGCCCGGGCCGACCGCCGCCGACGCGTCCTCCGAGCAGCCGCCGACCGTCGAACCGCCCGCCCGCACCGGGCGGCGGGCCCGCCGGGCGCCCGCGCCGGGCGACCCCGGCCCCGGGCCACTGCAGCTGCCCGGCGTGCCGGACCCCGGCGCGTCCGTCTACCCCGGCCTGGAGAACGCGCTGCCCGCCGGGCCGCCGGAGCCCGTCGTCCCGCCGACCCAGCCCACCGGGCGGCGGCGCCGGCTGGCCCTGCCCGCCGACACCGCGGAGAGCGCCGAGGAGGTGACGGCGAAGCTGCCGCCCGTCCCCGCCGCCGAGCCCTCCGGCGCGCTGGAGATCGCCGCCCGGCCCGCCGTCCCGCCCGCGCAGCCGGCCCCGGCGGAGGGGCAGCCGCAGCCCGTCGGCAGCGGGCTGGGCGAGCTCGTCCCGCCGCGGCCGCTGGGCGGGTTCCCCGGGCCGCTGCCCGCCCCCGGGACGCCGCAGCAGGCCGAGCCCGTCGGCCCCGTCAACGGGCAGGCGCTGCCCGCCGGTTCGGGCTCCGGCCCGGCCGCCGGCGAGGGCGGTGCGCTGGCGCTGACCGCCGGACCCGGCGCGGTCGAGGGGCGCACCCCGCCCCGGCCGATCGCCGAACTCGCCCCCGCCAAGGACGCCCCGCACGACGGCCCCCGGCCGCTGCTGGTGTGGCCCGAACCCGATCCGTCCACCCGCGGCGCGCTCGAAGCCCGCGGCTTCCGGCCGGTCGTCGTCGCCTCCCGCGAGGAGGTCGACGCCCAGGTCCCGCAGACCCCGGCCGCGCTCTTCGTCGACCCGCTGACCGGGCCGATCACCCGCACCGCCCTGCAGTCGCTGCGCACCGCCGCGCTGGCCGGACGGATCCCCGTGCTGCTGGCCGCCGGGCTCGGCCAGGCCACCCGGGACGCCGCCTACGGGGCCGACCCCGCCGTGCTGCTGCGCGCGCTGGCCCCCCGGGACGGCGAGAACCACGCCGCCCGGGTCCTGCTGGTCGAGTCCGACCCGGAGGTCGCCGCCGCGCTGGTCGCCAGCCTGGAACGGCGCGGCATGCAGGTGGAGCACGCCTCCGACGAGAACGAGGCGGTGGCCCGGGCCAGCAGCATCCAGCCCAACCTGGTGGTGCTCGACCTCCAGCGGATCGAGCGGCGCAACCTCGGCCTGCTGGACTGGCTGCGCGCCAACGACCGGCTGCACCGCACCCCGCTGGTGGTGTACACCTCGGCCGACCTCGACCCGCAGGCCCGCGCCGGACTCCGCACCGGCGCGAACGTGCTGTTCCTCGCCGAGCGCTCCACCACCGACGACGTACAGGGCCGGATCGTCGAACTGCTGGCCCGGGTCGGCTCGTTGGGGCAGGTGGCGACGGCCGCGTCGTTCTGACGGCCGCCGGGAACGCGAATGGGGCCCCACCGCGGCGGGGCCCCATCGACAGGGTGCGTCAGTGGTAGGCGTGCACCACCGCGTGGCCGAGGCCGCGGCCGATCAGCCAGCGGTTGACCGGCACGGTGACGACGAACGCCAGCACCAGCGAGGCCGCCAGCGACACCCAGAACAGCAGCTGTCCCAGTCCGGCGTCCATCGCGCCCGGGACGGCGACCATCACGCCGTTGTCGATCACCTCCATGACCAGGATCGACACGGTGTCGGCGGCCAGTGCGACCTTCGCCGCCTCGCGGACGGTGAGGCCGGCCTTCAGCACGCCGCGGGCGGTGAGCGCGTAGCCGAAGACGAAGGCCAGCGCTACCGACAGCACCACGGTCGCGCCGTTGTGCAGGCCGAAGCCGACGCCGATCACCTGGCCGAGGACCTCGCCGATGGCGCAGCCGGTGAGGCAGTGCAGGGTCGCCTGGGCGGCGGTGCGCCAGCTGGTGCCGCCGCCGTGGTCGTGGTGGCCGGCGTGGCCGCTGTGGTCGCCGTGGTTCGCGTGCGCGGCGTGCTCCGCGTGGCTCGCGTGTTCTGCGTGCTCCGCGTGGTCGTGCTGGTGGTTCGCGTGGTGCTCGTTGCCGTGGTGCTGGTGGTCCTGGTGCCCCTCGTGGCCTGGATGCCCGGTGTGCTCCATGGTGGCCCCCTCCTGGTCCCGACACGGTCCGGTCGAGCCAGAACCATATACCCCTGGGGGTATATGGTTCCAGGCTTTTCCGATCACCCGGCAAGGAGGCCGTTCGCACTCACCCCTTGCCGATCACCGTCACGTCCAAACGGTCCGCGGCGTAGTCCGCCCTGATCACCTTCTTGTCGAACTTGCCGACCGAGGTCTTCGGCACCGACTCGATCACCGACCAGCGCTCCGGCAGCTGCCAGGACGCGACCCGCTCGGCCAGGAAGGCGCGCAGCTCGGGCAGTCCGGCCGCCGCGCCGGGGCGCAGCACGACGGTGGCCAGCGGGCGCTCGCCCCACTTCTCGTCCGGGACGGCGACCACGGCGGCCTCGGCCACGTCGGGGTGGGCCATCAGGTGGTTCTCCAGGGCCTGCGAGCTGATCCACTCCCCTCCGGACTTGATCACGTCCTTGGCCCGGTCTGTGAGGGTCAGGTAGCCGTTGGCGGTGATGGTGCCGACGTCGCCGGTGCGCAGCCAGCCGTCCGGGCTGAACTTGTCCTCGGGGCGGTCCGGTTCGGCGTTCGCGCCGCCGAAGTAGGCGCCGGCGATCCAGGGGCCGCGGACCTCCAGCTCGCCCTCGGCGACGCCGTCGTGCGGCATCCGCTCGCCGCCGGGGCCGATCAGGCGGGCCTCCACGGAGGACGGGAAGACGCCCTGGGTGACGCGGTAGGCCCACTCGTCCTCGCCGGTGACGCCGGCCGGCGGGTGGGCGACGGTGCCCAGCGGGGAGGTCTCGGTCATGCCCCAGGCGTGGATGACCCGGATGCCGTGCCGCTCCTCGAAGGCCTTCATCAGGGCGGGCGGGCAGGCCGAGCCGCCGATCACCACGGTCTTCAGCGTGGAGGTGTCGTAGTCGCCGGCGTCCAGCTCGTCCAGCAGGCCGGTCCAGATGGTCGGGACGGCGGCGCTGAAGGTCGGCTTCACCCGGTCGATCATCTCGGCCAGCGGCTTGGGCTGCAGGAAGCGGTCCGGCATCAGCAGGTTCGCGCCGGTCATGAACGCCGCGTGCGGGATGCCCCAGGCGTTGACGTGGAACATCGGGACCACCGGCAGCACGGTGTCCTGGGCGGTCAGGCCGAAGCTGGAGGCGGCGATGATCTGCATCGAGTGCAGGTAGATCGAGCGGTGGCTGTAGACGACGCCCTTGGGGTCGCCGGTGGTGCCGGAGGTGTAGCAGAGCGCGGCGGCCTGCTTCTCGTCGATGTCGGTCTGCCACGGGTAGTCGGTCGGGCGGCCGGCGATCAGCGCCTCGTAGTCGTGCACCGTCCCCTCGAAGGCCGCCAGCAGCGCCGGGTCGTACGGGCCGGCCACCACCAGATGCTCGACCACGTCGCCGAGCTGCGGCAGGACGGCGGCGAGCAGCGGCAGCACCGAGCCGTTGACGATCACCACCCGGTCCGCGGCGTGCCGGACGATGTACGCCAGCTGCGGGGCGGGCAGCCGCAGGTTCAGGGTGTGCAGCACGGCGCCCATGGACGGTATCGCCAGGTACGCCTCCTGGTGTTCCGTGTTGTTCCACATGAGAGTTCCGACGGCCTCGCCGTCGGCGACGCCGAACTCCTCGCGCAGCGCGTGGGCGAGCTGCGCGGCGCGAGCGCCGATCTCGGCGAAGGTGCGCACGACGGGGCCGTTCTCGGTCCAGGTGGTGACGGTGGAGCGGCCGTGAATGGTGGACCCGTGCTGCAGGATCCGGGCGACGGTGAGTGGAACGTCCTGCATCGTGCTGTACACCAGGGTCCTCCTTGACCGGCCGGCGGATTTTGTTACCCGCAGGTAGTAGGCGATGTCCTCGATTGTTTCCCCGGTACACCCGCGCTGTCAGTAGTCGCAACCGAGATGAGACCGAGGCCTGACCTGCGTCACATCCGCCCGGTGGCGACCGCCCGCCCGGGGCCCCGGAGGCCGAGTGGTAACCGTCTTTGACCAAAGACACTCCTTACGACACACTCGATCTCATGCCAGGAACCTCCCTCACCGTCGAAAGCGCCACCGAACTCCCCGCAATCGCCTCCGTTTCCAAGGTCGAAACCGGCTCGGGTCGGGCGCGGGCCGACGGAGTGCGACGACGGCTGGGCGGCATCCCCGCGCCGGTGCTGTGCGTGGTGTCGATGGTGGCGGTGCAGCTCGGCGTGGCGGCCTCCAAACCGCTGTTCGGGGTACTGGGCGTGGCCGGGGCGACCTTCCTGCGGATCTCGTTCGCCGCCGTCGTCCTGCTCGCCTTCACCCGCCCCCGGCTGCGCGGCCGCAGCCCGCGCGACCTGGCCATGGCGGCACTGCTCGGCGTCGCGTCCGCCGGCATGACCCTGCTGTTCGCCGCGGCCGTCGACCGGCTGCCGATGGGCACCGCCGCCACCATCGAGTTCCTCGGCCCGCTCGCCGTCGCCCTGGTCTTCGCCCGGCGCGCCGGGCACGTGCTGTGGGCGATGCTCGCCGCCGCCGGCGTGGTGCTGCTCACCCTGTTCGGCCACGGCGAGGGCGGCTCCAGCCTGGACCCGGTCGGCCTGGCCTGCGCCTTCGGGGCGGCCGCCTGCTACGCCGGCTACATCCTGTTCACCGACAAGGTCGGCGCGGCGTTCCGCGGCTTCGAGGGCCTGGCGGTCTCGTTCACCGTCGGCATGGTGGTGCTCGCCCCGTTCGGCGCCGCCGAGGCCGTGCACGGCCTGGCCGGCTCCTCCTCCCCCGCCCTGCTGCTGCTCGCCGTCGCGGGCGTCGCCCTGCTCTTCCCGGTACTGCCCTACGCGCTGGAGATGGTCGCGCTGCGCCGGATGTCGCAGCGGGTGTTCAGCGTGATCGTCAGCCTGGACCCGGCGGTCAGCGCCCTGGTCGGCCTGCTGGTGCTCGGCCAGGTGCTCGGCCTGCCGCAGCTGTTCGGCATCTGCTGCGTGGTCGCCGCCAGCGTCGGGGCCACGCTCACCGCCCGGCGCTAGCCGGCCAGCAGCCGCCCGGACACCCCTCGGGGGCGCGGTCGCCGTTCTGCGGCTGCCGCGCCCCCGAGGGGTTTTCGCTGTTCGTCCGTGTGCCCCGAGGCGGGTGACCCTTTCCACTCCCGGTGCTCCGGCCGGTCCAGCGCCCCCGCCGGTCCGGCCGCGTCCTTGGCCGGGATGTCAGTAGTGCTCCATGGATTCCTCCGTGCTGCCGATGCTCACGAGAATAGATTTCCGCAACAAATCGACAAAGCACCAGCACCGCCGGATTTTTTCCCCCGTTCGCGTGACTCGAAGGTCCGGGCGGGGCATTCCGGGCGGGGCGGGCGGGCGTCTGATCAAACCGCCGATGAGCTGGGCTTTCGGGTGCGGAGCGGCGACCTGGAGTCCGGTTCGCGCCGCTCCGCTTTCGGCGGGTCGCGGCCCGTTCAGGTGCGGTGACCCGCAAATGTCGATTTTCCGTCGGGGCCTCGCGTGGCGGGCATACGACCCGAATTCGGAATGATTCTCAGATCATCTTTCCCGGATTGAGCAGGCCCAACGGATCGAAGACCGACTTGATCTGCCGCTGCAGCTCCAGCCCGACCGACCCCAGCTCCCGGGCCAGCCACTCGCGCTTCAGCAGGCCGATGCCGTGCTCGCCCGTCACCGTGCCGCCCAGCTCCAGGCCGAGCGCCATGATCTCGTCGAAGGAGATCCGGGCCCGCTCCACCTGCTCCGAATCCCGGGCGTCGAAGATCACCACCGGGTGGGTGTTGCCGTCGCCGGCGTGCGCGACCACGCCGATGGTCAGCCGGTGGCGCTCGGCGATCTCGGCGACACCGTTCAGCATCGCGGCCAGCGCGCTGCGCGGCACCGCCACGTCGTCGATCATCGTGGTGCCCGTCCGCTCCAGCGCGGGCAGCGCCAACCGCCGCGCCTGCAGCAGCAGTTCGGACTCCGCCCGGTCCTCGGCCGGCACCACGGCGGTCGCCCCGGCGGCCGTGCACAGCTCGCCGACCGCGGCCAGCCGCTCGGCCTGGTCCGGGCCGTCGAAGGCGACCAGCAGCAGCGCCCGGGTGGACTCCGGCAGCCCCATCCGCGCCATCTCGTTGACCGCGCGGACGGTGGTGGCGTCCATCAGCTCCATCAGCGAGGGCGTGAACCCGGCCGCCATCACCTCGCACACCGCCCGGCCCGCGGCGTCCACCGAGTCGAACTCGGCCGCCAGCACCAGCTGCGGGCCCGGCGCCGGGCGCAGCGCGAGCACCGCCTCCACCACCACGCCCAGGGTGCCCTCGGAGCCGACCAGCAGCCGGGTCAGGTCGTAGCCGGCCACGCCCTTGGCGGTGCGCCGGCCCGTCCGCAGCAGGCGGCCGTCGGCCAGCACCACGTCCAGGCCGAGCACGTACTCGCTGGTCACGCCGTACTTCACGCAGCACAGGCCGCCGGCGCCGGTGCCGATGTTGCCGCCGATGGTGCAGGACTCCCAGCTCGACGGGTCCGGCGGGTAGGCCAGTTGCCGGGCCTCCGCCGCCCGGGACAGTTCGGCGTTCACCACGCCCGGCTGCACGATCGCGATCCGCTCCACCGGATCGACGTGCAGGATCCGGTTCATCCTGGTCAGCGACAGCAGGATGCAGCCGTCCACGGCGTTCGCCCCGCCCGACAGCCCCGTGCGCGCGCCCTGCGGCACCACCGGCACCCGCAGCTCGGTGGCGGTGCGCATCACGAACTGCACCTGCTCGACCGTCTCCGGGAACACCAGCACCGCCGGGTCGCCCGCCTCGCAGAAGCCCGCCATGTCGCGGGCGTACGCGCCGGTGACGTCCGGGTCCACCGCGACGGCGCCGTCCGGCAGGCCCGACCGCAGCCGCTCCACCAACTCACCCACGACAACCTCCACTCGTCCCGCCCGCGCTCTCCTCCCCACCCTCCCCCGCCCGGCCGCTCCCCACCCCCTGTCGCACTGTCGGTCGCCTCCGGCACCCTGGTCCCATGCGCGCACCCCGTGTCCAGTGCCCCGCCTGCGCCCGCCCGGTCGCCCTCATGCCCACCCGCCGCACCGGCTACGGCGTCATCCACGACCACAAACGCGACCGCCGCTCCCTCGTCCTCTGCGACGGCAGCATGCGCCAACTCCCCCTCGCCGACGCCACCCTCCACCAGGAAACCCTCCCCGGCCTCCCCGACCCGGAGGGTCCGCCGACGCTGTTCTGACGCGTCGTCGGCCAGGGCTGCTCGGCGCCAAACTCCGCGGGCGCCGGCCCGGAGCGGGGCCGGCGCCCGGCTCGACCGGATCCGGTCACCTCCCGCTGCCGGACCGGTGAGTGTGCCAGTGCTGTTCCAGCCAGCCGCGGCAGTGCTTGAGCGACACATGCGGGGCCGCGCCGTGCAGGGCGGCGTAGGCGGGGTAGGGCATCAGCCCCGGGGCCAGATCGATGAGCATGCGGTCCGGATCGACGGCCAAGTGGCCGAGGTCGAACAGCCGGTGCACATCCCGGCGCAGGAGCAGGCCACCGTTGTCGTGGTGCTCGCCCTCGGCCGCATAGCTGTACAGGTGGGCGGCTTCCAGAACGGTGGCGGGGGCCGGTCCGGTGAAGGCGCATGCGGCACCGTGCTGCTCCAACAGGCGGGCCCGGAAGGCATCCTGGCCCACCCGCGCCCGGACCACCCGCTCCCGGTGGCCTCCGACGATCGTCCGGATGCCCTGTTCGAGAATCGTGAGCGGCGCATCGACTCCGACACCGGCGAGGGCCGCATGGAAGACATCCCACTGCATGCGGCGAATGCTGTGCTGGGACGACGGGCTGTCGCACAGCGCACGCAACACCGCTCCCGGCAGGGCACCGGGCATACCGACCCAAGCGGCATCGTGCTTGGTCCGATAGGTGGTGACCTCCTCACGCCGCGAGTCGGGTATGTCGAACTCGCCCCCGCACTTGCACACATAGACCGGCAGCTTCGTCTTCCGCGGCTTGAAGCTGCCCTTCCCGCAGTTCGGGAGCGGGCAGGTGTAGCGGTCCTTCTCGGCCAGGCCGACCTCGATGTGCTCGATCACCGAAACGCCGAGCAAGGACTTCTTGTCCCACAGCGCTATCACGTCGCCGACCGCGGGCCCGCCGCTGTTGGGGACGGTGTCGTCCCAGCTGTAGTGCCGCGCCGGATCGTCGTCGTACCCGTCGTTGCCGCTGCGCTCGCGGTCGTCACCCACCGCCAGTACCAGCCATGCCGTCGCCATACCGATCCCCCTTGCGCTCCCGAGCCCTGACAGAACGACGAAAGAGCGGGTACCGTCCGAAGTCGGTACCCGCTCTGACTTGGCTGTTCAGCCACCTGTGCGGAGGGTGTGGGATTTGAACCCACGGTGGCGCGAGGCCACGACAGTTTTCAAGACTGGTCCCTTAGGCCGCTCGGGCAACCCTCCTCGGCGGAGGCCAGCCTAACGGGTCGGGGCGGGTTCGGTGCACACCGATTCGGTGGGGTGGGTCAGTTGTCGCCCTTGCGTTCGCCGAGGGTGACGGTGGTCTTGGCGGCCTTGCCGTCGCGGGTGTATTCGACCTCGACCTTTTCGCCGGGCTTGTGGGTCCAGATCTCGCTGACCAGGGTGGGGCCGCTGTCGATGGTGATGCCGCCGAGCTTGGTGATGACGTCGCCGGCCTTGAGGCCGGCCTGGTCGGCGGGGCCGCCGGGGGTGACGGCGGGGGTGTCGCGGACGGGGGCGGTGGCGATCTGGGCGCCGTCGCCGCGGTAGTCGTCGTTGCGCAGGACGCCGAGGATCGCGTAGACGGGGGTGCCGTCCTTGATCAGGGTCTGGGCGACCCACTTGGCCTGGTTGATCGGGATGGCGAAGCCGAGGCCGATGGAGCCGGCCCGGCCGGAGCCGCCGGTGTTGGACTGGATCGCCGAGTTGATGCCGATGACCGAGCCGGAGCCGTCGAGCAGCGGGCCGCCGGAGTTGCCGGGGTTGATGGAGGCGTCGGTCTGCAGGGCGTTCATGTAGGAGGACTGGGCGCCGGACTCGTCGCCGGAGGCCACCGGGCGGTCCTTGGCGGAGATGATGCCGGTGGTGACGGTGCCTTCGAGGCCGTAGGGCGCGCCGATGGCGATGGTGGCGTCGCCGATGGCGACCTTGTCGGAGTCGCCGAGCGGCAGCGGGACGAGCTTGTCCTTGGGCGGGTTGTCGAGGCGGATGACGGCGACGTCGTAGCCCTCGGCGCGGCCGACCACGGAGGCGTTGTAGGAGGAGCCGTCGGAGAACTTGACGCTGAGCTTGCCGCCCTTGGCGGCCGGCGCGACCACGTGGTTGTTGGTCAGGATGTGGCCCTCGGTGTCGAAGACGAATCCGGTGCCGGTGCCGGACTCGCTGGAGCCCGAGGCCTTGATGGTGACGGTGGACGGCAGCGCCTTGGCGGCGATCCCGGCGACGGACTCGGGGGCCCGGTCCAGGTTCTGGTGGGTGTTGCCGACGCTGACGGTGGTGCTGTTGTGGCTGGCGCCGGTGCCGCCGTCGGACTGCTTGTCGGAGACGGACGCGCCGATCGCGCCGCCGGCCAGGCCGGCCACCAGGGCGACGGCCGCGACCAGGGCGACCAGGCCGCCGCGCTTGCCCTTGCCGGAGCCGCCGGACGCGGGCTGCGGACCCCACGGCGCGCCGGGCTCGCCCGGTCCGCCGACCCCGCCCGCGGCGCCGGAGGGGTGGCCCCAGCCGCCCACCGGCTGGCCGGCCCCGAACGGGTGTTGCGACGGCTCGCCGGGGACGCCGGGTGCGGGCGGCCCGTCCTGGACGAGCGGCGGCACGGCCGGGTGGGTGGCGGTCGGCGTGTACGGGGAGGCCGGCTCGGAGACGCTGCCGTACGGGTTCTGGAACGGCGGCGGCGCGTCCGCGGGCACGGGGACCGGGGCGGCGGCGGGCGGCGCGGGCACCTTGCCCAGCTGCATGGTCCCGTCCGACACGGGCGGGGCCGGCGCGGCCGGCACGGCCGGCGGCGGGGCGTCGAGGTACGCGGGAGCGGGGGCGGGCGTCCCGGCCGTGGTGGGGGCCGCCTCGGTGCCGGTGGGCTCGGGGGCCTTCTCCGGCGGGGTGGTACCACTCGCGTGCTCGGTGCTCACGGACGACCTCCATCGCTGACAGAACCTTGGGCGGTGGTTGTCGCGCGGACGGCGCGGCCACAGCCTCGGGGCACAGTTTTTCCTATGCCGGATTCGGACACCGTAAGCGGGCCCCTGAAGAAATCATGAGAAGCCTTAGGCCTCGCTGACATGCACATCAGTGGTCCCGCGATGCGGACGCCGATCCCCCCGGCCTTGGCGTTCCCCAGCTCGGAGGTTAGCCTGTCGCTCCTGTAAACCGAAGAGAGTCGCGGGAGCTTGGACCAGCCAGGCTGAGAGTGCGCCGGATCGAACCGTAGGGCATGGCGGAGACGCTGCCCCGGGCGAGGGGGCGCAGACCGCCGGAACCTGTCCGGGTAATGCCGGCGTAGGGAGTATCGGCCATGACGGCTGTTCCGTCTGCCCCAATTTCCGATCTTGAGACCGCCGCGCGGGCCGAGGCCCCGCTGACGCTCGACACCGCGCCCCCGCGCACCCTGGACTTCCGGGCGCTGTTCGCGCTGTGGGCGAACCTCGGGGTGAGCCTGATCGGCTTCACCAGCGCCGCCACGGTGCTCGGCAAGCAGGGCCACGAGCTGGGCTTCACCGCGGCGGTGACGGCGATCGTCGCCGGCACCGCGATCGGCACCGCGATGCTGGCGGTGGCGGCCCTGGTGGGCGCGCGCACCGGCGCCCCGGCGATGGCGGTGCTGCGCGGCCTGTTCGGCACCCGGCTGTCGTACGTGCCGACGGTGCTGAACATCCTGCAGTGCGTCGGCTGGGGCGTGTACGAGCTGACGGTGATCGCCTGGGGCGCGCAGACGGTGGCCGGCACCGAGGGCTGGCGCTGGCTGTTCGTGCTGCTCGCGGGCGTGCTGACGACGGTGCTGACGATCTGGCCGCTGGGCGCGATCGCGGTGCTGCGCAAGTACGTGGCCGTCGCGGTGGGCCTGGCGATGGTGTACTTCACGGTGCAGTTCGCCCGGCAGGGCTTCCCCGACCCGGGTGCGGGCAACTGGGACGGCTTCCTGTCGGCGACGGACGCGGTGATCGCGGTGTCGATCTCGTTCGTCCCGCTGGCCGCCGACTACACCCGGCACGCGCGCAGTTCGGCGAAGGCCTTCTGGGGGACGTTCTCCGGCTACACGGTGGCCCAGGTGTGGTGCTACGTGCTGGGCGTGGTGGCGCTGCTGCAGTCCGACGGCGACCCGGACAGGATCCTGGGCTCGTTCACCGGCGTGGCCGCCGGCTGGGCGTTCCTGCTGGTGCTGGTGCTGCGCGAGTCCGACCAGTCGTTCGCGAACGTGTACTCGACCGCGATGTCGATCCACAACCTGTGGCCGAAGGTGGACCGCCGGGTGCTCACCGGCGGCATCGGCGTGCTGGTGACAGTGCTGGCGCTGCGGATCAAGGAGTTCACCGAGTCGTACTACGCGTTCCTCGGCCTGATCGGGTCGGTGTTCGTGCCGCTGTTCGCGGTGCTGGCGGTGGACTACTTCCTCGGCGCGGGCCGGCGCGGCTGGAACCTGACGCAGGACGCCCCCGCCCGCTGGGTGATGCTGCTGCCGTGGGCGCTGGGCTTCGCGGTGTACCAGTTCCTGGCGCCGACGGCGGTGGCCGGCTGGTGGACGGAGCTGTGGACGAAGGCGCAGGAGGCGGTGCACTTCACCCCGCAGGCGTGGAGCTCGGCCTCGCTGTTCTCGTTCCTGGCGGCGGCCCTGGCAACCGGAGCGGTGGCGGCCCTGGAGCGGCGCGCCAAGGCCTGAGCGGCGCGCCGAGGCCCGACCGGCACGCCGAGGGCTGACCGCGCGTCACGGGCAGCTGTTCACCGCGGCGTTGCCGTGCCGGAAGCCGGGCGCCATCCGGTGCCGCGTAGGGTGGTTGACGTGAACACCCAGCACAGCGCCTCGGCTCCGCTCCCCGCTCCGATCGACCGCTCGGCGGTCAAGGTGATCGCCCACCGGGGCTCCTCCGCGGCCCTTCCGGAGCACACCGAGGAGGCGTACCGGCGGGCGCTGGAGGAGGGCGCGGACGGGCTGGAGTGCGACGTCCGGGTCACCGCCGACGGGCAGTTGGTGTGCCTGCACGACCGCACGGTGCGCCGCACCTCGAACGGGCAGGGCGTGGTGTCGGCGATGACGCTGGCTCAGCTGTCCGCGCTGGACTTCGGCTCCTGGAAGCACCCGGAGCAGCCCCGGCGCAGCTCGGTGCTGACCCTGGAGCGGCTGCTGGAGCTGGTCGCGGACAGCGGCCGGCGGGTGGAGCTGGCGATCGAGACCAAGCACCCGGTGCGGTACGCGGGCCGGGTGGAGTCCGAACTGCTGCGGATGCTGGGCCGGTTCGGGCTGCTGCCGGCCGCCCCGGAGGAGTCCGCGGTGCGGGTGATGAGCTTCTCCGAGCTGGCCCTGCACCGGGTCCGCCGGGCCGCCCCGGCGGTGCCGCGGGTGTACCTGTGGGAGCGGCCGCTGCCGATACTGGGCCGGACCAGGGCGCTGCCGGGCGGCGCGTCGATCGCCGGCCCGGGCATCTCGCTGGTGCGCCGCGACCCGGAGCTGGTGCGCTCGCTGCGCCGGGCCGGCCACCGGGTGCACGTGTGGACGGTGGACCGCCCGGAGGACGTCGAGCTCTGCCTGGAGCTGGGCGTGGAGGCGCTGATCACCAACCGCCCGGCCGACGTGCTGGCCCAGCTGGGCCGCTGATCCCGGGGCGCGCGGGCCGCATTGACGGGACGGGAAATACCGTCCGGGGCATTTCCGGTCGCCCTTTCGGACAAGGCCCGGGACGCCGCGGAAGGTGAGACGCACCTCACCTTTTGCCCGGGTGTCGTGCGGATCTCGTTAATGCCGCCATCGGATCGTCGAACGCCCGTTTCCGGGGCATTACCTGCGGGCACCCTTCCCTCGGCAGAAGCTGAAGGAGGTCCGGGGGTGGCGTTGATGGTGGCACGTGCTGTGCCAGTTCAGGCCGGGTCGACCTCGTCGGCCATGGCCGTTCCGCACGGTCCGGCCAGTGTCTCGACCGCGCGACGCAGGCTGCGGAACGATCTCGGCGATCGCTCGATACCGGATGCGGTGATTGATGACGCGGTGTTGATCCTCTCCGAACTGCTCAGCAATTCCTGTCGTCATGCCAGACCGCTGCCGGCCGAAGATCCGGACGGCCCGGACAGATCCGCCGATCGTCGCGCGAACCTCGACGAGGACGCGGAGATCGGTACGGTGCTGGTGAGTTGGCGGATGCGCGGGGACGGCCTGCTGACCCTGGAGGTGACGGACGGCGGGGCGAGCACCCGGCCGGTTCCGGCCAGCCCGTCGATGTCGGCGCACGGCGGCCGGGGCCTGAGCATCGTCGGCAAGCTGGCGAAGGACTGGGGAGTGCGGCACGCACCCGGTCAGGTGACGGTGTGGGCGGAGCTGCCCGCGTTCGGGCAGGTGGCGGGCGGCGGCGAGCGGCGCAGCGCCTGAACGGCGGGCCGCGGGCGAAGTAGGCTGCGCGGTGCAAAGTCCGACGTCCCCGGGAGAGCCGCACCATGGCCAAGAAGGCCGCGAAGAAGCAGCCCAGCCAGTCCACCGTCGTCGAGGGCGAGATCCCGGTCGTCGGAGCGCGCGAGGCGTGCCCGTGCGGTTCGGGCCGCCGGTACAAGGCCTGCCACGGCCGCGAGGCGGCGCACGCGGTGCAGGAGCTGGTGCACCGGCCGTTCGAGGGCCTGCCGGGCGAGGCGGACTGGGTGGCGCTGCGCGAGCTGGTGCCGGCCGCCACGGTGCCGCTGGCGCTGGCCGCCGGGGTGGCCGAGGAGGCCGTCGGCGAGGTTCCGTCGGTGACGCTGGCGACGGTGCTGCCGCTGGCCTGGCCGGCGCTGCGCCGGGCGGACGGTTCGATCCTGCTGGGCCTGCAGACCCAGTCGTCCTCGGGCGACCTGAGCCGTGACCTGGCGGACGCGCTGGAGCTGGCGCTGGCCACCGAGCCGGGTACTCCGGTGCCGGCCCGCCGGACCAACCCGGGCGGCCGCCGCCTGCAGGAACTGCTCGACACCACGGCCGAGTTCGTGCCGGCCGTGCACACCGGCTTCGAGTTCTGGCTGGAGGACGCCGAGTCGGCGACCGGCGAGGTCGCGGCCTCGCTGGAGCGGGCCAACGCCTCGGCGATCCCGACCGAGAAGCTGGCCGGCGTGGACTCCGCGTACTGGTGCGGCACGCCGGACAAGAACCACCTGCGCTGGGTGATGACGGTGCCGGAGGAGCAGCTGCTGGACGCGCTGGCCCGGCTGTCGGCGGCCGGCGACAGCTCGCTCGGCGAGGGCACCAGGCTGGTCGGCTCGTTCCGGGCGCACGGGCTGACCGTGCCGGTGTGGGACCTGCCGGTGGACATGACCGCCGCCGAGGTGGAGAAGCCGGCCGTGGAGTTCGCCGCGAAGCTGGCCGAGGTGCTGGCCGCGCCCGCGCCGCTGACCGCCGAGGAGCGCCGCGCCCGCGCCAACCTGGTGAACCGTCAGATCACGCTGAACTAGCCGGTGGTGACCCGCGTCACATTTCCGTCCGGCCGCCGAAAATCCCAAGGGCCTTTCGGCGTGGACAAATTGGCGCGGAGCCGGATCTTTGTTACTGTTTGAACAGTCCGACCGCTGGTGCATCCCCCGTCGCCAGCGGTCGGGCCTTTTTTGTCTCCGCTCCGGTCGCGCAAGGCAGTTGACGGAGAGTCAGCAGACCGCACTGGCGGTGATCAGCCCGCCCAGCAGGGTACCGACCTCGGGCAGCCAGGGCCGGCCGGGGCCGGGGCGGCGCACCCAGCGCACCGGGCCCACGCCCGTCCGCGAGGGCGGCAGCACCAGGTAGCCGCCGGGCCCGTGGTAGCGCAGCGCGCCCGGCACCCAGGGCCGTTCGGACAGCAGCGCGCCGAGCTCCGCCAGCGTGTAGGGCGCGGTCAGCAGCACGAACCGGCCCGGCGTGCCGATCACCGGGCCGTACGGGACGCCCGTGCCGTCCAGGTGCCGCAGCAGCCACGGCCCGGCCGCCCGGGGCAGGCTCACCGCGCACAGCGACCGGCCGGTGGCCGCCAGCACCGGTGCGCCCGGCGCACGCCGCTCCCACCAGTGCCGGACCATCCGCGGATCGGTGGTGGCCGCCTCCAGCGGCGGGTCGCAGGGGTGCGCTCCGGGCGTCGGGCAGAGTCGGTCCGGGCAGGAGCAGGCCGCGCCGCGCAGCGCCCGGGCGCCCGGCACCACCGGCCAGCCGCAGCCGGCGGCGGCCTGCAGTGCGGCGGCCAGCGCCAGCGTCCGGCCGCGGCGGCCCGGCCACCACTGGGCGACCCGCTCGGTCAGCTGCTCTCGGCGGTGTCGGCGCATGGCGGCTCGTTCCTCTCCGCGTCGGTCGGCCTGGGCCGGGGGGTGCGGGCGGTACGTGTGCGCTTCGTCCGGCTCACGCCGCGCCGCTGGAACGAGAATCCCCCATACGTCCGGATGGACGCGGGCAGGCCGACACCGGTTCCACCGTACGAGTGAGTGCCCGGCGCCCCGGGTGGCACCTGCGGGGCCCCGCCGTACGATCCGCGGCACCTTCTGCCCGCCGCACTCCTGGACATGCCCCGATCGGCCTGTGTACAAGTGGGGGAATCATGCCGAGTAGTGAGTAAAGACATCGTTTTCGGTCGGTCTCGGGGGTCCTGCGTGACACGTTCCGGATTGTGGGGAGTTGTGACATGACCGACGTCCAGCCGCTGGCGGCCGAGGTCCTCGGGTCCGGGGCGGCGCTGCTGCCGGAGCTCGGCGAGGTGCCCTCGGCGGACCTGCAGGACCGTTTGGCCGGATGGCTGTCCGATTTCACCAGCCTCCAGGAGCACCTGGAGCTGCTGGCCAGGGCCGACGGGCCGGCCGGCACCCTGGACGCGCTGCTGGACTCCGGCGCCGCGCTGCTCGGCGCCCGCCGCGGCCTGGTGGTCACCCTGCGGCCCGGCCCGGCCCGCACCCTGGCCCGGCCGGTCGGCCTCGGCCTGGATCCGGCCACGCTCGGCTCGCTGGAGACCGTCCCCGCCGAGTACGGCCCGTTCGCCGAGCTGCTCGACCCGTCCGGCGCCACCGGCCGGCTGCTGGTCCCCGACCTGGCCACCGACCCGACGGTCGGCCCCCGGTTCCGCGAGATCGCCGCCCGGCTGGGCCTCGCCGCCTGCTACGCGCTGCCGCTGGCCACCGAACGCGACGGCGTGCTCGGGGCCGCCGCCTGGTTCTACGACGAACCCGGCCGCCCCGACCAGCGGCGTGAGCAACTCGCCCGCCGCTACTGCGAGTTCGCCGCCCCGCTGCTGGCCTCCTTCGTCACCGGCGTCACCGAGCCCATCGAGTACTCCTTCGCCTACGTCGCCCCGCTGCTCTACGGGGTGCACGCCCTGCTCACCGGCGC
>NZ_JBSGDD010000090.1:0-28433 GCF_053602195.1 Kitasatospora sp. NPDC004531
GCCGGAGGCGACCGACAGTGCGACTGGGGGTGGGGGGTGCGGGACTGAGAGGTCCGCTGCGCGGACTTGGGGGTGGTGGGTTCCCGGGGCGGGGGGTGGGGCGGGAGTCCATTAACCTTGAGGTGAGTTCTTGTGCCGTGAGAGAGAGGTTCGCCCCGTGGACAGTGCCGACCGAGCGTCGAGCAGCCCGGTCGTCGTCGCCATCGACGGACCTTCGGGGTCCGGGAAGTCGACGGTGTCGCGGGCGGTGGCCGCGCGGCTCGGGCTGAGCTTTCTGGATACCGGCGCCATGTACCGGGCGATGACCTGGTGGATGCTCGCCAACGGGGTGGACGTGGACGACCCGGAGGCGGTCGCGATCGCCTGCGCGAAGCCCGTCATCGTCTCCGGCACCGACGCCGCCGGCCCGACCATAACCGTGGACGGCCAGGACGTCTCCGGCCCGATCCGCGGCCCCGAGGTGACCGCCAAGGTCAGCGCGGTGGCGGCCGTTCCGGCGGTGCGGGCCCGGCTGGTGGAGCTGCAGCGCGGCTGCGCCTCGCACGCCGCGCGCGGCATCGTCGCCGAGGGCCGCGACATGGGCAGCGTGGTGTTCCCGGACGCCACCGTGAAGGTCTTCCTGACCGCGTCCGAGCGGGCCCGTGCCGAGCGTCGGGCCGCCGAGCTGCGGGCCAAGGGCCTGGACGAGGCGACGATCACCGCGATGGCCGCCGACCTGGCCCGCCGGGACGCGGCCGACTCCTCCCGCGAGACCGCCCCGCTGACCCGGGCCGCGGACGCGGAGCTGGTCGACACCAGCGAACTCACCCTCGACCAGGTGATCGGCACGATCACCGCGCTGGTCGAGGACCGGGCCGGCCTGACCGCCGCCTGATCCCCATCACCACCGAACGATCCGACCGCGCGAGATCCGCGCGGTTCGCGCTGCCCGCCGGGCAGGTACGCACGGTCCGCCCCTGGGAAGGGCCGGGCCGGGAAATGGAAGACGGAAACATGAGCAACGACACCACCGCCGCGCACGGCGAGCTCGGCGACGCCGAGTACGCCGAGTTCATGGCGCTGGCCGCCGAGGAGGGCTTCGACGCCTCCGAGGTCGACGCCGACCTGGACGGCCACGGCCCGATGCCGGTGCTGGCGATCGTCGGCCGCCCGAACGTCGGCAAGTCCACCCTGGTCAACCGCATCATCGGCCGCCGCGAGGCGGTCGTCGAGGACCGCCCCGGCGTGACCCGTGACCGGGTCAGCTACGAGGCGATGTGGGCCGGCCGCCGCTTCAAGGTGCTGGACACCGGCGGCTGGGAGATCGACGTCCTGGGCATCGACGCGATGGTCGCCGCGCAGGCCGAGCTCGGCATCGAGCAGGCCGACGCGGTGCTGTTCGTGGTCGACGCCACCGTCGGCGCCACCGACACCGACGACGCGCTGGTCAAGCTGATCCGCCGCTCCGGCAAGCCCGTGGTGCTGTGCGCCAACAAGGTGGACGGCCCGTCCACCGAGGCCGAGGCCGCGTACCTGTGGTCGCTGGGCCTGGGCGAGCCGTACCCCGTCTCCGCGCTGCACGGCCGCGGCTCCGGCGACCTGCTGGACGCCGTGCTGAAGGTGCTCCCGGAGGCCCCGCCGCAGCTGTTCGGCGACGGCCTGGCCCCCGGCGGCCCGCGCCGCGTCGCGCTGATCGGCCGCCCGAACGTCGGCAAGTCCAGCCTGCTGAACAAGGTCGCCGGCGAGGACCGCGTGGTCGTCAACGAGCTGGCCGGCACCACCCGCGACCCGGTCGACGAGATGATCGAACTCGGCGGCAAGACCTGGAAGTTCATCGACACCGCCGGCATCCGCCGCCGGGTCCACCTGACCTCCGGCGCCGACTTCTACGCCTCGCTGCGGACCTCCGCCGCGCTGGAGAAGGCCGAGGTCGCGGTCGTCCTGGTGGACGCCAGCGAGACGCTCGCCGAGCAGGACACCCGGATCATCTCGATGGCCGTCGAGGCCGGCCGCGCCGTCGTCATCGCCTACAACAAGTGGGACCAGCTCGACGAGGAGCGCCGCTTCTACCTGGAGCGCGAGATCGAGCGCGACCTGGTGCAGGTCCAGTGGGCGCCCCGGGTGAACGTCTCGGCGAAGACCGGGCGCCACATGGAGAAGCTCGTCCCCGCGATCGAGACCGCGCTGGCCGGCTGGGAGACCCGCATCCCCACCGCCCGCCTGAACGCCTTCCTGGGCGAGCTGGTCGCCGCGCACCCGCACCCGATCCGGGGCGGCAAGCAGCCGCGCGTCCTGTTCGGCACCCAGGCCGGCACCCGCCCGCCGCGGTTCGTGCTGTTCGCGTCCGGCTTCCTGGAGGGCGGCTACCGCCGCTTCATCGAGCGCCGCCTGCGCGAGGAGTTCGGCTTCGAGGGCACGCCGATCTCGATCTCGGTCCGGGTGCGCGAGAAGCGCAAGAAGAAGTAGGAACGCGACACGGCTGTGGGCCGCGGGCACCGGGGAGGTGCTGCCGCGGCCCACAGCCGTGTCCGGGCCTGTTCGCCCCCGGTCAGGCGTCCCGCCCCGGGGGCAGTGACAGGACGGAGCGGTGCCGCCCGCCCGCCGGGCCGGCCGCCGCGCCCGCCCCGGGCGGGACGGGGGCCTGGGCGGGAGGGGCCGGCGCGGGGGCCTGCGGAGGCGGGCCGAGGTAGCCGGACGCCACCCAGCCCTGGCCGTTCGCCTGCGCGGCGGAGCCGGGCGAGGGCACGAACTGCGGTGCGGCCGGGGCCGGTGCGGCGTACGCCTCGAAGGAGTGGTGCTGCGGGTAGGGGGCCGGCTCGCGCCGCTCCGCCGCCATCTCGCGGGGCGGGTGCTGGTCGCGCAGCTGGGGGTCGCGGAGCTGCGGATCGCGCGGGTGCTGCTCCCGCTGGAGCTGGTCGCGCGGGTGCTGGTCGCGCGGGTGCTGGTCGCGGACCGCGAAGCCGGTGAAGCGCAGCCCCTCCTCGCCGGAGCGGTCGCCCGGCAGGGCCCGGAACATCCGCCGGTATTCGGAGTACAGCGAGTCGTAGATCGGGGTGGCCGACACCGGGTGCTCCGCGTCGTACGACGGGCGCATGTTCGGGATCGACCGGCCGGCGGGGGACGGGGAGGGACGGCCGGTGGGGGCGAGATCGTAGCTGTACACGTAGGAGCCAACGAGCGAGACCGGCTTGGGATGCGGGGGCGCCGCCCCCAGTCCTAAGGCCGGGAGGTCGCCCAGGAGGTCCTCAACGCCCGCTCGGGCGAGTGTGGTTGACGGGGCGTCGGGCGAGCCGGTGGTGGCCGGGTCGTTCACGGGGTCGGTCATCGGCGTGCCCCCCGCTCAGGTGCCGGCCAGCGGCAGCATGCCCGCCGCGAGCACGCCGCGGGCGGCCGCCCGGTCGAGGGCGAGGCGCAGCAGGTCCTCGCGGGGCTGGCGGCCGACCGCGCCGGTCGGCACCGCGAACATGATCACCTCGGACTTGCGGGCCGCCGCCGCCCGCCAGGCCGGGGTGACCTGCAGCGCCTGGTGGGCCTGCCACCAGGCGGCCGAGCCGCCGCTCGCGGAGGGCTGCAGGATGGCGTGCAGCTGGCCCATCGCCATCAGCACCGACCAGCCGGCCCGCGGCCGCGCCGGCGCCTGGTTGACGTCCCGGACCACCTGGAAGCCGTGCTCGGTCAGCAACGGCAGGAACTCGTCCACGCCGCTCGCGCTGCCCGGCCGTCCGACCGGTCCGGTCGGCTCGATCACCAGCGCGGCGTGCTGGGTGTCGCCGCACAGCACGATCCCGCAGGTCACGCCGAGGACGGCGGGCTGCGGCCGGTCGGACGGCACCGGGGCGATCGGCTCCGGAATGTTCACCCGTGCGGGTGGCTCGGGTGCCGGCTGCCGGGCAAGCGGCTGCTGGGCGGGGAGCTGCTGGGCCGGCGACTGGGGCGGGCCGCTCCGGCTGATGGAGGCGACGGCGCCGCGCAGCTGCTGCTCGTCCACCGGCACCACCTGGGACGGGATGCACCGGGCGTGCGCGAAGGCCAGCACGGCGGTCTCCTCGCCGACGAACAGCACCGTGCTGGTGGGTTCGCGCAGCGAGTCGCCCGGTTGTCGGCACGAGGTGCAGTCGTACACGTCCGGGGCGTGGGCTCCCGCCAGCAGGCTGTCGGCCTCGTCGTCGCCGATCTCGGCGCGTACGTCCTCGCTCACCTCAAGCATGCGCGGCACAAAGACTCCTCGTTCTGCCCTGACTTCGGGTGCGCCCGGTCGGGGACCCTCCGGGTGCGCGGCGCGGGGCGCGCCGACCGCCTTTACCAACGGGAGGTTGTGGCTGGGGTCACGGGTGAGCCGCCGGGCGACGGGATTTGCGCGGCTTCTGACTGCTCTGTGTGTGCGCGGGGTCGCTAGCTGTCGACGCTGTGCCCGAGCTCACACGGGCCAAACTGTGACTGGGGCAATATTTTCAGCTCGGCCGATCTTGGGAAAAGCGGGCGAAACGGACATTTATCCTGCATTTACTTGATCGATACTCTCGGTAACCCCCTCTTGACCTGGGAAAACCCGAAACTGTTTGGTGGCCCGCACCCCTACTTCGTAGGTTCGTGGCCGGTGCAACGAGCACCTCCCGGGTTCACCCCCGACGCAACGGCCCGCCGGCTCACCCCGGAACCGGGCCCTGCGCCCACCGGCGCGACGGCAGCCAGCCGCCGCCGGGGATGCGGACAGGTGGCCGGGACGGCAGCGGTACGTCCGACACGTGCACGGCCGTCCAACGGACTTGGCGAGCGAATTCGGCCCTGGCGACAGGGCCTGGTTCCGCCTGCCCCTCCCGGGAATGTCGAGAGGAATCTCATGACTTTCCGTAACGAGACCGCCGCTGCCACCACCGCCTCCAAGCGCAACCGCGTCCGCGCGGCTGTCGTCGGCGGCGCCCTGCTCGCCGTCCCGGTGGCCGGCCTCGTCACGGCCACCTCGGCCTCCGCCGCCGACGTCGCGACCTGGGACAAGGTCGCGCAGTGCGAGTCCGGTGGCAACTGGTCCATCAACACCGGCAACGGCTTCTACGGTGGCCTGCAGTTCACCTCCTCCACCTGGGCCGCGTTCGGTGGCACCGCGTACGCCGCGCAGGCCAACCTGGCCACCAAGGCGCAGCAGATCGCCGTCGCCGAGAAGGTGCTCGCCTCCCAGGGCCCCGGCGCCTGGCCGGTGTGCTCCGTCAAGGCCGGTCTGACCAAGGGCGGCACCCCGGCCCAGGTCGACACCTCCGCCGGTTCCTCCTCGTCGACCTCCTCCTCGAAGTCGACCTCCTCGTCCTCGGCCTCCTCCTCGAAGTCGAACAGCGCTGCCGCGGACAACTCCGCCAAGGCCTCCCGCTCCGAGACCCGCGCGCAGGCCCCCAAGGCCCAGCAGAGCGCCCCCGCCGCCAAGCAGGACGCTCCGAAGCAGACCTGGAAGAACGCCAAGTCCGGCGCTGCGGCCAACACCGCCAAGGGCAAGACCTACACCGTCAAGTCCGGTGACACCCTGTCCAAGATCGCCGCCGGCCTGGGCGTCGACTGGCACAGCCTGTACAACAACAACACCGGTGTCGTCGGCGGCAACCCGAACCTGATCTTCCCGGGCCAGGTTCTGTCCGTCTGAGGCACCTTCGGAAGCACCGCTTCCCTGCGGGATCGCTGATCCCGTCCTGTCGGCGCGAAGCCGCCACCCCGGTGTTGGGGTGGCGGCTTCCGCCGTTTTCGCCCGTACGGGGGAGGTTCGGGGCTCAGGGGTTTGGTTTCAGCGGTGGGCGAGGGCGGCGCGGACGCTCGGGGTGACGGTGGCGGGCAGGCCGGCGGAGGGGTAGCGGCGCAGCAGGGCGGCCTCGACGTCCTCCGGGGCGACCGGCTTGCCGAGTTCGGTCTCGAAGGCGCGCAGGTAGTCGGCCGTCCAGGCGATCGGGGTGTGGTCCCGGGGCGGTTCCGGGGCGGCGGGGTGGCGGTGGCCCGGGACGGTGAGCTGCGGGTCGAGGGCGGCGATCTCGTCCAGCAGGTCGATCCACGCGGCGCGCTGGGCGGCGTACGGGGTGTCCGCGAGCCGCGGATGGACGTTCAGCCACAGCAGTGGACCGCCGAGCAGGGTGCGGCTGCGGTGCTCCCACACGTAGTGCCGGTCCGGCAGGCCGAGGGACGCGCCGCGCAGCTCCAGCCGGTGGTCCTCCAGCTCCACGGCGTCGTCGGCCGGCGGCTCGAAGGCGACCAGCCGGGTCGGGAGTTCCGGCCCCAGGCCCGCCCACTCGGCGCGCACGGCCCGGTGGTCGCGTTCGATCCGGGCCTGCACCGGCGCGGGCGCGACGAAACGGACCTCCGGGAACGCGTCGACCAGCGCCTCGCCCGCGAGCCAGTACTCCGGCGCGGCGTCCGGCACCAGCACGGCCTCCAGCTGCCGCCCCGAGGACGCCACCTCGTCGGCCAGTCGCCTGCCGTCCGCCAGCCGCAGGCCGGTGCCGAGCAGTACCGCCCGGTGCAGCCCGAGCACCAGCACCGCCACCTGGTGCGACGACTCCTCGGGAAGGTCCACCACCCGGAACTCCAGCGGATGCATCGCGCCTCCTCCGCCAACCGGCAACAGTCCTTCCCCCAGGGTGGGGCGGGACGGGGGGTGGCGCATGTGGGCGGCTGCGGGTTGTGGGGGTGGGGTGCCGGGGGCGGGGCTGGACGGGGTGGCGCGTGTGGGGCGTGGGATCGGGTCGGTGCGGGCGGGGGCTGTGCGGGGTCGGGTGGGAGCATGGAGGGGTGAGTGGTGGCGGGGTGTTCGCCGGGGAGCTGTTCGGGCGTGAGCGGGAGGAGCCGGCGCCCGGGGTGGTGCTGGTGCCCGGGTGGCTGGGGCCGGGGGAGCAGCGGGAGCTGGTCGCGGCGTGCCGGGAGTGGGCGCGTCCGGCGGGGATGCGGACGGTGACGCTGCCGACCGGCGGGGTGATGTCGGTGCGGACGGTGTGCCTGGGCTGGCACTGGTACCCGTACGGGTACGCGCGCACGGTGGTGGACGGTGACGGCGCGCCGGTGAAGGCGTTCCCGCCGCGGCTCGGCGCGCTGGCCCGGCGGGCGGTCGCGGAGGCGTACGGGGACGGGGACGGCGTCGGCGCGATCGCGGGCGCGGACGGCTTCGCGCCGGACGTCGCACTGGTCAACCACTACCCGCACGGCGCGAAGATGGGCCTGCACCGCGACCGCGAGGAGCGGGTGGACGCGCCAGTGGTGTCGCTGTCGCTGGGGGACAGCTGCGTGTTCCGGCTCGGCAACACCGAGACCCGGACCCGCCCGTGGACGGACCTGGAGCTCCGCAGCGGCGACCTGCTGGTGTTCGGCGGCCCGATGCGGTTCGCGTACCACGGCGTGGTGCGGACGCTGCCGGGCACGGCCGACCCGGAGCTGGGACTGGTGGGGCGGTTGAACATCACGGTGCGGCAGTCCGGTATGTCCGATCCGCCGTAGCGGCCGGGCCCCGGGGGCGTGCGGGCGTGCCGGAGGGCGGGAATTCCCGGCGGGCGCGGAGACTTGTGCTGGACGGACACGGCGTCCGGCGGCACACCCAGCCCCGCCCGGCCGCCCGGAGAGGGAGCGACATACATGGGAACCCCCGTCGACCAGCTCGTCGACCTGCTCGACCTGGAGCAGATCGAGCTGAACATCTTCCGCGGCCGCAGCCCCGAGGAGGCGCTGCAGCGCACCTTCGGCGGCCAGGTCGCCGGCCAGGCGCTGGTGGCGGCGGGCCGTACGGTCGACGAGGACCGGCCGGTGCACTCGCTGCACTCGTACTTCCTGCGCCCCGGCGTCCCCGGCGTCCCGATCGTCTACCAGGTGGACCGGATCCGCGACGGCCGCTCCTTCACCACCCGTCGGGTGCTGGCCATCCAGGGCGGGCGGTCGATCTTCGCGCTGACCGCGGACTTCCACAAGCCCGAACCCGGCGGCATCGAGCACCAGTTCCCGATGCCGGACGTCCCCGCCCCCGAGGACCTGCCGAGCGCGCTGGACGAGGTCGGCTCCCGGCTCGGCGAGCTGCCGCCGTTCATCAGCCGCCGCCAGCCGTTCGACATCCGGTACGTGGACCGGCTCAGGTGGACGCGCGAGGAGCTCGACGGCGTGGAGGCCCGCAGCGGCGTCTGGCTGAAGACCAACGGCGCCCTGCCCGACGACCCGCTGATCCACGTCTGCGCACTCACCTACGCCAGCGACATGACGCTGCTGGACGCCGTCCGCGCCCCCGTCGAACCCCTGTGGGGCGAACGGAACTTCGACATGGCCTCGCTCGACCACGCGATGTGGTTCCACCGCCCGTTCCGGGCCGACGACTGGCTGCTGTACCGGCAGGAGTCGCCGATCGCGCACGGCGCGCGCGGGCTGGCGCGGGGCGAAATCTACGACCGGAAGGGGCAGTTGGTGGTGTCCGTGATGCAGGAGGGCCTGTTCCGTCCACTCGCCGGGCGCTGAGCGCACCCGCGAACACCCCCGTCGTCCCTTCCGGCAATTGATGCAAGTGCCCGAACCAGAGCACCAGTTGGAGGCAGTCCGATGACCGACACCGCAGCCGAGGCGTGGCAGCACTGGACGGAGTCCCGGAGCGCCGCGGTGGGCGCCCCGCACGGCCCGCTGGCGCTGACCGGCACCCACTGGTTGGAGCCCGAACCGGCGAAGTTGCCCGGCCTGCCCGGAACTTGGTGGTCCGAGGACGGCGCGGTGTGCGCCGAACTCGCCGCCGGCGACGGCGTCCGACTCGAAGGCGAGCAGCAGGAGACGACCGGACGGGTCGTGCTGCGCCCCGACACCGACCCGGGCGCGCAGATCGCCGTGCTGGACGCGCTGCGCCTGGTCCCGATCGAGCGCGAGGGCGAGCTCGCCCTCCGCGTCTTCGACCCCGCCGCGCCGCGTCGGGCCTCGTTCGCCGGGATCTCGGTCTTCCCGTACGCCCCGGACTGGGCCGTGCCCGCCGTGTTCACCCCGTTCGAGTCCGGCGCGCAGGACGTGATGGTGGAGAACGCCGACGGCCGGGCCCGCCCGCTCACCGTCACCGGCCAGGTCGCCTTCACCCTGGCCGGGCAGCCGCACACGCTGACCGTCAGCGGCTCCGGCGGTCCGCTCAGTGGGGTGATCGCGGACGAGACGAGCGGCCGCGAGACCTACCGCTTCCGGTTCATCACGCTGCCCGCGCCGGACGCGGACGGGAACACCGTGCTCGACCTCAACCGGGCGTTCCTGCCGCCGTGCGCCTTCTCCGACCACTTCATCTGCCCGTTCCCGCCGCCCGGCAACCGGCTCACTGTCGCCGTGGAGGCCGGGGAACGGCAGGTCGTCACCGTCTGAGCCCGCGCTGTTCGTTCCGCCCGCCGTTTCCTGCCGTTCCCCGCCGTTCCCCGCCGCCAGGCCCCGGTGCTGTCCGCCGGGGCCTGCGGTGTCGGTGGGTGGCGGCAGGATCGGCGGTGTGATTGCTGTCGAGGACGTGATCGAGCGGGCCGGCCCCGAGGGCGCACTGCCGCTGCTGCCGCTGGCCGACTTCTTCACGGGCAACACCGTCGAGGATTCGCTGGCGCCCAACCAGTGGGGCTACGGCCGTCCGCCGCTGGCCGAGCTGGCGGCCGCGCTGGCCCGGATCGAGGCGCGGCCGGAGGTGGCCTGGGTGCGGGTCCAACTCCACCCGGAGACACTGGAGTTGGAGGAGCTGCTGGCCGAGGCCGTCGCCGTGTGCACCAGCGCCGACGCGGCGACGTGCGAGTCCTGGGCGGCCGGGTGGGAGTCCAGCGGGGTGGTGGACGGCCTGGTCGACGACTACCTGGAGGTTCCGCCGGTGCCGGCCGGAACGGCGGTCCTCTCCATCGTCTGGGATTGACGGACCCTCAAGTACTGTTCGGCATCCGGAAGTTGTGGTGTCGACGGCCGGGTGGAAAAGCGGATGACGGCTAGGTCCGGGCGCCCCTAGACTCGGCTCGCCGAAACACGCCCGGGCCGGACGGCCGGCCGGGCGCGCCGTGATGTGGAGAGGGAGGGACCAGTCGTGCGTAGCGCCGCTGCTGTCGTTCCCCCGTCGCGGTTCGAGGTGATCCTGGTGTCCTCGGCAGGCCGGCGCCCGCTGCGCGGCTGGCGCCGGTAAGGACCGCGAGCTCCACCCAACCACCCATCTCCGCACGCCCGTTGTGGGCGCCCTCCGGTCGCGTCGCCGTGTCCGCGGGCTGTCTGTGGATGCGTGCGCGCGTGCATCGTGTCGCGCTGCGCCGGGGGCGGGTGGGACGGCTCGTGCTGTGCCGTGAATCGCGCTGCCCACTCCAGGACCGAATTCCGAAAGGCACCGGGCCCATGCGCACCGACCTCACCCTTCCCGTTTCCGCCCTCGCGGCGGCCACCGTCCGCAACCTCGGCATCCTCGCGCACGTGGACGCCGGCAAGACCACCGTCACCGAGCGCATCCTGTTCCTGACAGGCGAGACCCACCGTCGCGGCGAGGTGCACGAAGGCACCACTGTCACCGACTGCCACCCGCAGGAGCGCGACCGCGGCATCACCATCTTTGCGGCGGCGGTGAGTTGCGACTGGGAGGGGCACCGGCTGAACCTGATCGACACGCCCGGGCACGTGGACTTCGCCGACGAGGTGGAACGTTCGCTGCGGGTACTGGACGGCGCGGTGGCGGTGTTCGACGCCGTCGCGGGAGTCGAGCCGCAGAGCGAGTCGGTGTGGCGGCAGGCGGACCGGCACGGCGTGCCCCGGATCGCGTTCGTCAACAAGATGGACCGGCCGGGTGCGGACCTGGACGCGGCGGTCGCGTCGATCCGGGAGCGGCTCCACCCGGCGCCGCTGGCCGTGCAGCTGCCGATCGGCCGGGAGGGCGACTTCACGGGCGTGATCGACCTGCTCCGGATGCGCGCGCTCACCTGGCCGGACGGCGCGGACGGCATCCAAGTCGTCGACATTCCACCGGAGTTGGCAGCGGAGGCGGAACGCCGACGGCAGGCGCTGGTGGAGGCGGTGGCCGAACTGCACCCGGCGGCGCTGGAGGAGTACTGCGCCACCGGCACCCTCGGCGCGGACGCCCTCGCGGGTGCGCTGCGCCAACTCACCGCCGACGGACAGGCGGTGGTGGTGCTGTGCGGCTCCGCGTACCGCAACCGCGGGATCGAGCCGCTGCTCGACGCGGTGACGGCGTACCTGCCCTCGCCGCTGGACGTCCCGCCGGTGCGCGGCGACTGGCAGGGCACCGTCCAGGAGCGCCCGGCCGACAGTGAACAGCCGTTGGCCGCACTGATGTTCAAGGTGAACGCGAGCACCACCGGCCGCGTCAGCAGCCTGCGGATCTACTCCGGCACCCTGCGGAAGGGGGACACCGTGCTCGACGCGCGCACCGGACGCACCGAGCGGATCGCCCGCATCCTGCGGGTGCAGGCCGACCGGCACACCGAGACCGACACGGCGGTGGCCGGCGACATCGTCGCCGTGATCGGGCCCAAGGTCGCCCGGGCCGGCAGCACACTGTGCGCGCCCGGCGCGCCGCTGGTGCTCGAACCGGCGGTCGCCGCCGACCCGGTGGTGACCATCGCGGTCGAGGCCCGCCGTTCGGCGGACACCGAGCGGCTGGCGGCGGCCCTGTTCCGGCTCGCCGAGGAGGACCCGTCGCTGGTGGTCGGGACCGACCCGGAGAGCGGGCAGCGGGTGCTGTCCGGCCTCGGCGAACTGCACCTGGAGGTGGCGGTCGAGTCGCTCCGCCGCGCCGGGCTGGAGGTCACCGTCGGCCGGCCGCGGGTCGCCTACCGCGAGACGCTCTCCCGCGCGGTCGCCGGACTCGTCCTGCGGCACATCAAACAGGACGGCGGCGCAGGGCAGTTCGCGCACATCGTGGTCGACGTCGAACCGCTCGGCGAACCCGGCACGGACGGCTTCGAGTTCCGCTCCGCCGTCACCGGCGGGCGGGTCCCGCAGGAGTTCGTGCAGGCCGTCGAGGCGGGCTGCCGGGACGCCCTCGTGGACGGCCCGCTGGGCCACCCGGTCACCGGGGTCCGGGTCACCCTCACCGACGGGGCGACCCACGTCAAGGACTCCTCCGACCTGGCGTTCCGCACCGCCGGACGGCTCGCCCTGCGCGAGGCGCTGCGGCGCGGCGGCCCGGTCCTGCTGGAGCCCGTCGTCGACGTCACCGCCACCGTCCCGCCGGACAGCGTCGGCGGCGTCCTCGGCGACCTCTCCGCCCGGCGCGGCCGCGTCCACGGCTCCGCACCGCGCGGCGCCCTCGGCGCGGTCCTGACCGCCACCGTCCCGCTGGCCGAACTCTTCGGCTACGCAGGCGCGTTGCGCAGTCGCACCCAGGGCCGCGGCACCTTCACCACCCGCCCGGCCGGCTACGCGCCGGCGCCGCGCGCGCAGCAGTGACGGCTCGGCCCCACCTCCTGCCTCGGGGTGGGGCCGAGCTGCCGTGCTACTGCTGCGCGGGGCGGCCCCGGCGGGCGCGGACCAGGTCGTGGACCGTGCGGGCCACCTCCTCGGGCGGCTGGTGCTCCCAGAAGCGGAGGACCGTCCAGCCTTCGGCGGTGAGGTGGTCGGTGGTCTCGCGGTCCCGGGTGATGTTGCGGTCGAGCTTGGTGCGCCACCACTCGGCGTTCGCCTTGGGGCTGGTGGTGTGCTCCGGGCAGCCGTGCCAGAAGCAGCCGTCCAGGAAGACCGCGACGCGCGGGCCGAGGAACAGGATGTCCACCGTCCGGCGCGGCATGCCCGGGACCCGGGCGTTGACCCGGTAGCGCAGGCCCGAGGCGTACAGCAGGCGTCGGACCGCGAGCTCCTGGGCGGTGTCCCGGGAGGACTGCCGGCTCATCCGGGCGGCGACGGACGGCGAGGACGCGGTGGGGGGCATGCCGCCAGTATCGGCCGGCCCGCCGACAGCCGCCGCAGCGGCGTTCCGGGCCGGGCGGCGACAGTCGTCCACGGGCCTGGCCCGGGCCCGGCCCGACGCGGCTGCCGCTGTCCGGCCTGACGCGGCTGCCGGTGTCCGGGGCTTCGTGCTCGGCGGTGTCGGCCAGGACGGTGCCCAGGCCGGTGCGGGCTTCCGGCACTGGCCGGCCCGGGGCCTGCCCGCCGCCCTCACCGGCTCGGCCGCACCTCGCCGGCGGGCATCGCGTACGGCGCTCAAGTCACCGGCCTGCCGGACCACTTGGGCCACGTGCCGCACCGTTGCCGGATCACCGTCCATGCGCCGGATACGCCGAGCCCGACTCCGCCGGTGCGCGCCGTGTTCTCGACGGCCGGAGCGTGCCGGCTTCCGGGCCCCGGGATTCGCCGGCCCGCAGGCGAGTCGACTGCCTGCGGGCCGAACTCCGTTGGCCGGGCGGTCAGTTCATCGAGATCAGGTGCAGGCCGCCGTCGGACTCCAGGACGGTGCCGGTGAGGTTGCGGTTGGTGGCGGCGAGGGTCACCGTCTCCGCGACGTCGTCCGCGGTCGCGATCCGGCGGACCGGCAACTGGGCGGCGGCGTGGGCGAAGTAGGCGTCCCGGGTCTCCTGCGGCATGCCGTCCCACCACGGGGTGGCGACCAGGCCGGGGGAGACCGCGTTGACCCGGCGCGGGGCGAGTTCGACCGCGAGCGGGCGGATCATGGACTCCAGCGCGCCGTTCACCGCGGCCAGTCCGGCCGCGCCCGGGACGGCCGTCCGGGCCGAGACCGCGGTGACCAGGGTGATCGACCCGTCCTCGGTCAGGTGCGGCAGCGCGGCCTGGATCGTCGTCAACTGCCCCCAGAACTTGGCCTCGAACGCGCGCCGCAGCACGGCCAGGTCGAGCTCGGCGAACGGCCCCGCCCCCTCGGCACCGCTGAGGGCGACCACCAGCCAGTCGAACGTTCCCACCGTGCGAAGGACCTCGGCGATCTGCTCGCGGTCGCCGCCGTCCGCGCGGTGGCCGACCAGGCCCGGGTCGCTCACCGCGAGGTCCTCCAGGCGCTCCTTGCTCCGGCCCACCACGTGCACCGTCGTCCCCTGTGCGCGCAGCCGGCGCGCGGTGGCCAGCCCGATGCCCGAGGTGCCGCCGACCACCAGTGCAGTGCGCTCACTCATCCGTGCCATCTCCCCTGTGCCAGTCGATGCGGGGTGTACGGGTCGAACGGGTCGAACCCGCCGGTCCGCAGCGCATCGCATAATTCGAACCGTGACGTCTCGTCTCGAATTACGGTAGCGTGCTGGGTGTGATCGAGCAAGCAGAGTCCGCCACCGCCGTCGAGCCGACAGTCCCCGGGTCGGCCACCCCCGTGCGGCCGGGGCGCCGTCGGAGCGAGGAGAGTCGGCAGGCGATCCTGGCCGCCGCGTTCGAACTGCTCGGCGAGGTCGGCTACGCCCGTCTCACCGTCGAAGGCATCGCCGCCCGCGCCGGCGCCGGCAAGCAGACCGTCTACCGCTGGTGGCCCGGCAAGGCCGACGTCCTGCTCGAAGCCGTCGTCGCCCACGCCCGGCAGCACATCGCCCTGCCCGAGACCGGCGACCACACCGCCGACCTGCGGACCTTCCTCTCCGCGACCTTCGCCGCCGCCACCCCGCGCACCGCCGACGCGCTGCGCGCCCTCATCGCCGAGGCGCAGATCGACCCCGCCTTCGGCGAACGCTTCCGCGAGACCCTGCTCCGCCCCCGCCGCGAAGCCCTCGCCACCCTCCTCGACCGCGCCCGCGCCGCCGGCCGCCTCGCCCCCCACCTCACCACCCCCACCGCCGTCGACCTCGCCTTCGGAGCCCTCTGGTACCGCCTCCTCGGCACCGGCGACCCCCTCGACGACGACCTCGCCGACCTCCTCACCCACACCCTCCTGCGCTGACCCCCCACCCACCCCGCCCCCGCGGCCCGAAACCTGGCAGCGAGCACCCCCCGACGTGCTGTATTGTTTTCCACGTCGCCGGGAAACACCGGGGACAAGGTCAGAAAGCCAAGAGGCCCACCGGGCAACTCGGCAGCCGACCACGGGACGTGGCGCAGCTTGGTAGCGCACTTGACTGGGGGTCAAGGGGTCGCAGGTTCAAATCCTGTCGTCCCGACCGCGATTTTTCGCAGGTCGGAGGCCGTTTCCACTGAGAAGTGGGGGCGGCCTTTTTCGTGTCCTCCAGGGCTTGTGAGTGCATTGTGAGATCCGAGGCGCTCGGTCGTGTCGACTGGTTGGGCTGATTGCCGGTCAGGCTGCCTTTCGCAGGTTGTTCTCCGTGATGGTGAGTTGGTTGTGGGTGCGGGGGATGTGTGTGCTGGGAGTCGTCTTCAAAGGGTCAGATCCAGAGCAGGATTGAGGCGATGGTGACGGTGGCCTGGTAGGACTCGCGGGTCTTGTCGTAGCGGGTGGCCAGGCCGCGCCATTGCTTGAGGCGGTTGAAGCAGCGCTCGACGACGTTGCGCAGACGGTAGGCCGCCCGGTCGAACACCGGTGGGCGGCCGCCGCGTCGGCCCCGGTTCAGCCGGCCCAGGACCTGGTCGGCACTCGGCAGGAACCGCGACAGCGCCGCCCACTCGGCATCCGAAAGCTCATGACGACGAATCTCGAACGACATGATCCCCCATCGCTTGATCCACTTTGAAGACGACTCCTAGGTGGTACTGCGGCTCTTCAGGCTTGCTGGAGCTGCGACTCGCGAGGCCGGTCGTTCGATGCTGGATCCTCGCGTTGCGGCCGCCCCTGCAGGTGGTTGAGGATCGGGCCGGTCGAGAGCGTCGTGAGGACGGCCATCGCGACCAGCAGGCTGTAGGAGGAATTGTTCAGCAAACCTGCCTGGCGTCCGGCTGTGAGAACAATCAGCTCGGTGAGGCCGCGGGTGTTCATCAGCGCTCCCAGAACAGCGGCTTCGCGTGGCCGCAGGCCGGACAGCCTAGCTGCCACCATGGTTCCTGCGACCTTCCCCACCACAGCGATCGTGAGTAGCACCAACAGCTGTACCAGCTGGGTGGCCCGCAGGACAGAGAGGTCGACCTGCCAGCCCGCCACCACGAAGTAGACGGGCATCAGCAGGCCCAGGCCGAGTCCCTCGGCGCTCTCCCGGACCGATTTCTGTGCGTACTCCCCCTCCGAGCCGCGGAGGCCGGACAGAGCGATGCCGAAGAGGAAGGCGCCGAGGACGAAGTGCAGGCCCATCCACTCAGTGGCGGCGGCGGAGGCCAGTAGGCCGGTCAGGGTGACAACCGGGTTCAGCAGGCCGGGGCGCTGCCGAATCAGGCGGCGCAGCAACGGCGTACAGGTGGCCATCACAGCCGCGTATGGGAGTAACAAGAGCAGGCGCCACGGCTGCTGGCCGCCTGCGCCGAGGGCCAGCACACCGGCCAGCAGTACCCAGGCCAACAGGTCGCAGAAGGCCGCTCCAGCCAGAGCGAGCTGGCCGAGTGGGTGGTGGGTCATGCCGCGGCCGTCCAGGATCCTGGCCAGTACCGGGAAGGCCGTGACCGAGAGGGCCAGTCCCATGAAGAGGCGGGCTCCGAGCGGGGTGGCGTCCGGTGTCGCAGTGTCCCACCAGGTGCCGAGGGAGGCCCCCAGCGCGAAGGGCAGAGCGATCGAGCCGAGCCCGATGCCGAGGGCGGCACGCCGGGCCGGGTTGTCGCCACTCTGGCGGAACTCCAGGCCGGTGACGAACATGAACAGAATGATCCCCAGGTTCGCGAACGCGATCAGGAAACCGCGCACCTCTCCAGGGAAGAGCGCCTTCGCGACGGCGCCGTGCAGCACAGTGGGACCGAGCAGGATTCCCATCACAACCTCGCCGATGACTGCGGGCTGGCCGAACCGGCGGGCGAGCGAGCCCGCCGCCCGGGCCAGGATCGCGATCAGTGCCAGGTCGAGCAGGAAGATGACGATGGTGTTGCTGGTCATGCCTTCTGGCCGTCCTTGTATGTGTCAGCGGCCGCGCCCCGGCGCGCGGGGCACCGGGGCACGGCAGGGAGGCTCGTGTCAGGCCTTGTTGACTGCGCGAGCCGCCTCGGCCTCCGGGTTGTCCCACCAGCGGTCGTTGCCCACCAACTCCTTCGCCAGGTCGCGCTCGGCGGCCCAGGTCATGTTCAGGATGGTCCGGGTCGAGTCTTCGCTCAGGGGTACGGTGCGGTGCAGCGTGGTGTCGGTGCGCAGCAGGTACAGGTCGCCGGACTCCAGCCCGTGAGTGTTGATCTCGCGCTCGCAGAGCGTCTGGTTGATCCGCGGGTTGCTCTTGTCCCAGTGGGTGTGCGGCACCGCCTGAAGCATTCCGCCACACTCGACAGGCGGCATTCGCAGCGCCCAGATCAGTGCGAAGCTGTAGTCGCCCCAGTGCCAGCCGTGAGTGTCGGACATGAACTCCTGATGAGTAATCAGGTAGCGCTCGTCGTCGGAGACCTGCGGGAAGATCTCCTCCCGGGTGATGCCGGCCAGGAAACCGAGTAGCACCTGGGAGCGGGACAGCGTACGGATGAGTTCACTCTTCTCGATCTCTTCGCTCTTGACCACACTCATCCGGCGGGGCGTATTGCCAGTTGTGCTGAGCAGCAGGTTGCGGCGCTCCTTGTGCTGCTCGATCAACAGGTCGCTCTCCTCGCGGATCGCGGTCTGCAACTCGTCCGGCACGAGCCGGTTGGCGGCGTCGAACTTGACGAAGCCGAAGCGCTGGAAGCGGTCGGCGAGCCGAGCCACGGACTCGGGGGTGTATCGCTCGGCCAGGAACTTGGCCAGGACCTCGTCGATCTGCTGAACGTCCATGAGAGTGCTCTCCTTCAGGTGGTGGTGGGAACGGGCAGGCTTGGGCCGGGCCGAGGGCCCCGGATGTTCCAGGTGAGGATCGCGGACAGGACCGCGATCACCGGGATGGCGCAGAGCGCCGTCATGCTGCTGGCCTCAGCCGCGGCCCAGGCGCCGATGGCCGCGCCGGCCTGCGTGAGGCTGCTCAGCCAGGACTGGGTCTCGGCGGCGTTCCCCTCGGGGGCCAGGTCGCCGCCTGCGGTGAACAGCGCGCCGAAGGTCGAGCCGTAGGCGAGACCGGCGATCGGACTGGCCAGCGTCATGGCAAGGGGGGACACCTGCGAAGTGGCCGCCAGCAGAGCGACACCCCCCGCGAAGACCCCGATCAGAACCGAGAGCTTGGGCCCCCCGGCCAGCAGGCCGGGGACGGCTCCAAGGGCGAGGCTGCCGATGATGCTTCCGACCGAGAGCAAGGCGATCTGGACGCCGATGTAGCCGGCGGTGCCCTGCTCGACGTTGAGCACGGAGACGACCACGTCGATCGCGGTGATCATGCCGCTGAACGCCGCATGGGCGATCAGTAGCCGACGAAGTGGAGCCGAGCGCAGTGGGCCGGCCCAATGCCCGCCGGCGCGGCGGGCGGGCAACGAGGCGTTCGGGAGGCTGAGCACCAGGAGGACCGCGGTCAGTGTCAGTGCCCCATAGAGCGCGAACGCCAGTTCACCCGATAGGTTGAGGCACAGCCAGGCTGCCAGGGCCGGGCCGGCGATGTGTACGACGTCGCTGGTCGCGGCGTCGAGTGCCATCGCGGTGACCAGTTGCCGTTCACCTGCCAGCACTCGCCAGAGCGTGCGCATCATGATGCCCACTGGTGGTACGGCGACCCCACTGACCGCAGCCAGGCCCAGTAGGAGCGGGGCTGGTCCGCGGGCCGAGGCCACCACGGTCAGCAGCCCGAGCGCGACCAGATAGAGCACCAGGCAGCCGATCAGGATCGGCCGGTAGGGATACCGGTCCATCAGTCGGCCGCGGACCGGGGCGGACAGCCCCTGGCCGACCGCCATGCAACTGATCGCCAGGCCACCTGTCGCGTACGAGTAGCGCGGTCCGAGATAGAGCAACAGGCTCAGTGAAACCATAGTGAGCGGCAGCTTTGACATCAGGCTGGCGGTCAGCATGCGGCTGACCCCGGGGACCACCAGGAGCTCCCGGTATCCGGCGGACAGCCGTCGCAGCCGCGCGCGCCGGCCAGAGCGGGGGGCCTGCGTCTCAGTCCGTGGCATCGAACGCGATCTCCAGCGAGACCAACGCCCGGATCTCGGCCAGCGACCGAACCACCGAGTCCTGGTCCGGTCCGGAGACCCAGGCCCCGACCGGGATGGTCTTGGTGTCCCGGGTGACCGGCACGTGGTCGCCCGGCCGATAGGAGACCAGAACCTTGTCGACGCTTGGGTGGCCCTCCAACTCGGACAGCCCGTGTACCGCGACCAGCGTGCCAGGCGCATCGTCGTTGCGGATGGCGATCGCTCCGAACATTGCCCGGACGTTCAGATCCTGGTCCATGATCGCCGGACGCTGGCCGAGGTAGCAGGTGAGTGCGTCATGGAAGGGACGGATCGCGGTGTAGTCGGCCCACTGATCGGTGGCCGGGCCCCCTGGCAGCCGGGCGCCGACCTCCATCAGGTAGACGCCGTCGGGAGTGCACTTGACCTCGGTGTGGCTGGGGCCGCGGTGCACACCGAACGCGGTGAGGACCTGGTGGACGTATTCCTCGACCCGTGCCCAGTCGGGGTCGTCACGAGTGGCCTGGACGTTGTTCCACAGCGGGAAGTCGTAGTCCCGGCCGTCCGGTTGCCGGTACTCCCACATGTCCATCACCCGGTGCTCGCCGTCGCTGCTGAAACAGTTGACGGCGAACTCGCGACCGCGAACATACTGCTCGACCAGCCACTCCTCGACCGGCCAGCCGAACAGGTCGTTCTCCTCGGCGATCCGCAGGTCCTTTGCTTCCTCGGAGCTGCGGACCAAGGTGACGCCGTGGGCGCCGGCGCCCATGGTGGGCTTGACGATGACCGGGAATCCGAGTTCCTCAGCCGCTGCAGGCACCTCGGCCAGGTCGTGTATCAGTCGGAACGCAGGGATCCGTACCCCGGCCTGGTCTGCATGTGCCCGCATGGCGGCCTTGTTGCGTCGGGCCCAGGCCAGTTCGACGTCGTTGCCGGCCAGCCCGAGTTCATGGGCCAGCACGTCGGTCAGGTGAACGGCGGACTCCATCGCCGGCACCACCGCCTTCACTTCGAAGTCGGTTCGGGCGAGGGCGGCGAGCACGTCGGGAGCCTTGGAAGCATACAGTGACGCGTCGTCGTCCCGTGTGTGGTCCGGCCACCGGGAGTTCAGCTCGGTCGGCTCCACCGTGTAGAGGGAGACAACGTGGAGCCCGAAGTCACGGGCCGCCTTCTTGTAGCCTTCGCCGGTCTTGACCGGGTCGATGAGGAGTACGGCGGGTTTGCGGCTGTTCAATGGATCGTTCCTTCTCTGACGGAGTGCGGTGCCGGGGCCGGTCTGCCACCGTCAGGCGGCGGGCAGCAGTTCGGGGTGATGGCGCTCGGTGACCTGCGGGAAGGCCCGGATCATCCCCTTCATGACGTTCTCTCCGTAGCCGGCGAAGAGCGGGTTGGCAGGGTCGGGTACGACACCCCCGGCCGCTTCGACGTACGGGCCAGGCAGTGGCTGCATCGACGCGTCCAGCCGGGGGTTGTAGAAGAACGGGGCGGAATAGCGGTCCACGCCAGGGGCGGGCCGCACCACCCGGTGGGTGGTGGCGCGCAGGTAGCCGCGGGTGGCCACCTCCAGCAGCTCGCCCAGGTTCACCACGAATGCCCCTGGCACTGCCGGAACGTCGGCGAACGTGCCATCCTCGACCGCGACTTGGAGCCCGCCCTTGTCGTCCTGCAGGAGCAGAGTGAGGATGCCGTAGTCCTTGTGGACGCCCACACCCTGGTCCTCGCCGCCGACCCCGCTGTGCTCCGCGCCAGGGTAGTGCAGCAATTTGAAGTGAACATGCGGATCCGGGGTCACCACGTCGTCTAGGAAGTCCGTTGGGGCTTCCAGCGATTCGAGGATCAGTCCGAGCAGCCGGTGCGCGACAGCAGTCAGCTGGTCCGTCCAGCGGTGGACCGTGCCGGCGAGTTCGGGCATGGCGGCCGGCCACTGGTTGGGGCCGGCCAGCCACCGGTAGGAGGGGTCGGTGGGGCCCGGTGCGGCGAAGGGGCTCTCCGGGCCGATGTCCAGTTGGCGCCGCTGGTCCGGGATGCCCTGGGTCAGCTCCCGGCCGATCTCCGAATAGCCGCGGTAGTGCGGGGAGTTGAGGATGCTCAGGGCGGCCCGCTCAGGCTCGGGCAGCGAGAAGAACCTGCGGGCCTGTTCGAGCAGTGCGTTGCCGCCGGTGACGCCGTGGCCGATCAGTTGGAAGAAGCCTATGTCGTGGACCGCGGAGCGCAGCCGGTCGAGGAACTCGGCACGGGCCTGCGGACCGCGGTCGGCGTCGCGCAGATCAATGACAGGGAACAGTTCGGACAAGGAAGGTCCTCTATTGGGATCTCAGAACGGAAGGTACGGGGGGCGGGTCGACGCGAGAGCGCCTCAGTCGACCGCGTTCAGTGCCGATCTGGCCGGGCCGGGCAGTACGCCGTCGTAGCGTCGTGCCATGTAGCTGAGCCGGTTCAGCAGCTCGAAGGCGGGCGACCCGGTGGCGGTTGGTGTCGCGGTGCCCGCGATCGGCATCCGGCCGGTCCGCTGCCATTGCAGCCGCCCGGTTTCGTCGATCAGGGTGCGGGCCAGGTTGGCGTTGTCAGGATGCAGGCAGTACGGGACGTCCAGTAGGCCCTGCCGGACGGCTCGCACCAGCGCCTCGCCGATGTCCTGATGGAGGGCGAGAGTTGCCTGGATCAGGGTGCGCGCCTCCAGGTGGACTGCCGCCTCCTCGTCGACGCTGGCCGACAGCCCGGCGATGGCGTTCGGCCGGCTTGCCACCTCGCCAGCCAGCTCCAGCGCCTCGACGTTCTCTTCGACCGTGGGGATTCGCAGCGCCTCCGCCGCAGTCTTTGTGACCAGCCGCTCGGCCCCGGAAGCTCGGGCCAGCCGAACACTGTCAGCCAGCAGCCTGAGCGCTCCCGCCTCGGTACGCGGGAAGACCCCCATGTAGGTGTAGAGAACGATGTGCCGGCGCACCGTGCCGAGGTACTCCGAGGCCAGCCGCCGCATGGCCCGGATTGCGGCCAGGTCCTGGGCAGTGTTGGTCTGCTGCGCGTAGCTGAGCGAAACGCTGCCGATTCCGTGCTGGACGAAGAACATGCACTCCAACACGCTGAGCGCCACCAGCAGCCCCGGTGGGCAGAGCTGGCCCAGCATGCAGCCGCCGAAGCTCTCCACGTGCACCAGCCTCCCGGCCGGGGCGCGACGGGCCAGCAGTTCACAGCCCTTGGCCCAGGCCCGGGTGGCCTCTGCCAACGGGGTCCGGCTGTAGGGAAGGCAGTACGACACCGGTCCGCCCTCGGTTGCCGTCAGGCCTGAGGCCAGCATGGTCTCGAACAACTGCTGTGGCAGAGCCGAGCCGTGCCGCAACTGGACCGGAAAGTCCGGTCCGGCCAGGCCGGCCAGTAGCCGGTGGTTGACCGCGCGGCCGTGTGCCACCAACGGGTACCCGTTGAGGGGTGTCCCGGTGCGCAGTGCCTCCCGGGCCGAACCGTGGTTCCCCACCCTGGTGTAGCTGTCCACGGTGATGGTGCCGACGGTGGTGGCCCGACTCGCACGTACGGCTTCGAGGCCGGCTCGCATCTGCTCGGGGGCGGAGAACCCCATCCTGGGCTGGACCACCAACTCGCCTGCCCGGGAACGCTCGCGAACGAAGTCGCAGAAGTCGTTCCCGCCGGTCCGCAGCAGAGAGCCGGTCATGCGTGTCCGCTCGAGGTCGCTCCGGAGAGGGCTGGCCATGCCGCCGATACAGTGCCGAGGTGGGCGAGGAACTCGGACACGTCGGGGCCGGAGCCGGCCTCGAACACCGCGTCGAATCCGGCGGCGATCAGCTCGGCCTGCGAGGTCGCATCGGCGGTCCCCCGCAGGCCGAGTTTCCCGCCGATCACCATCGGCACCCCGGCGAGCGTGGGTTCCGTGCGCAGCCTGCGCGCCAGCCGTATGCCATCCAGCCTTCCGTGCCCGTTGACCGTGCTGATCACCAGCACGTCCGGGACCCTGGCCAGGCAGACCTCCAGCAGGAGAGCATCGGGGACGCACGCTCCGAGGTTCTCCACGTGGAAGCCATGCTCTTCCAACAGCAGTTGGAGGAAGACCAGGTTCCAGGTGTGCGAGTCGGAGGAAACGCTGGACAACACGCATCGCCTACGGCCCGCGGGCGAGCTGATCACGTGGAACTCCTTTCGTGCTCGACAGTGGGTGCGCGGGGTCAGCGGGCGTTCTGCAGGTGGGTGAGCAGCTCGGACCTGAGCAAGCCCTCCTCGGCGAACGCCCCGAGCAGCGAGCTGGAGGTCATCCGGGCGCTGGTCCTGATGCCCCGCATAGTCATGCACAGGTGCTCGCCGGTGCCGATCACCGCGACGTCCTCGGTGCCGGCGATCCGCGCCACGTCGGCGGCCGTGTCGGCGACCAGCCGCTCCTGCACCTGCAGTCGGTGAGCCTGCCGGTGGGCGATCCGTGCGAATTTCGACAGGCCCATCAACCGGTCCGCAGCGCGATAGGCGATGGTCAGTGAGCAGTTGAAGGGGAGCAGGTGGTGCTCGCACAGCGACCAGACTTCGATGCCGGAGACCACTACCAGTTGGCCTGCGGAGGTGGTCTCGAAGACCGTGTCGATCGTGCCGGGGTCGTACTCGGTGAACTCGCGCCACCAGCGGGCGTAGCGGGCAGGGGTGTCCCTGAGACCGTCCCGCAGGGGGTCCTCGCCGATTTCCTTCAGGAGCAGGCGCGCCAGGTCCTCCAAGGGGTCCTCACCGAGCCCGTCCGTAGTGGAGCGAAGGCTGCTGTCCACGTCCAGGTCGGTACTCATCTCTCAAACGCCTCTCTTGTGTCCCCAGACCAACGTGTGCAGCCTGGTCGTGATGTTCCAGCCGCGGCCGATGACCTCGTCGGCCAATTGCCGGATGTGCCGGTCGATGTCAGTGCTGTTCTGGCCCTCGGGCATCACCCAGACCGAGGTGATGCCTGTTGCTGCCACGAGCTCGGAGACCTCGTCGAGGTCGGCACTGCCGCGGCAGACGAACTTGAACGTGCTGGACGGCAGGGCGGCCAGTCGCTCCAGTGCTGTGGGCACGATGCGTTTCGCTGCGGGGTCGCCCGCGTGCGAGAGCTTCGGCGATACGTTGAAGCGGACTCCGGCCGCGATCAGCCGCGGGTCCGGAACTCTGGTCCCGTTGGTTTCGATCTCGACTTGGATGCTGTGCTCGACCAGCGCCTCGACGAGTGGGACCAGGCGGTTCTGCTGGTTGAGCGGTTCACCGCCGGAGATCACCACCAGCCCGACCTCGAATGCGAGCAGTCGCTCCAGCACTGTGGAGACGGGTAGTCGGTGCAGCTCCGTCTTCGGGTCGAACGCGATACCGGTGTCGCTGGCCCCTGCCCAGTCCCAGGTGTAGGGGGTGTCGCACCAGCGGCATGAGAGATTGCAGCCACCCAGCCTCAGGAAGGCACAGCGGCGGCCGAGTGATTGTCCTTCTCCTTGGAAGGACTCAAGTGGGGCCGAAGATCTCGTTGACGACGAGTTCCGGTTCCACGGGGCACCACCTCCTTGAACAGACGATCGGACGTTCCCCCGTCATCCCTCGACTCAGGGGCGGTACTCGGCCCAGGTCTTGGGGGTTTCGGAGACGCGTACAGCGGTCAGCTCGGGGAGCTCCGGGATCCACTGCTCGTAGATCCAGATCGCCAGGTTCTCCGCGGTCGGGTTCTCCTTGACCACGTCGTTGAGGTGCTGGTGGTCCAGCCAGTCGTCGATCCAGCCCTTGAAACTGGAGAGCTCGCCGTAGTCGCGGACGAACCCGGGGCCGGTCAGTGCCTGCCGGCCGGCGCTGAGCTCGATTTCGACGAGGTAGTTGTGGCCGTGCAGACGGCCGCACTGGTGATTCTCGGGCAGCCCGGAGAGCTGGTGGCTGGCGGAGAAAGCGAACTGCTTGGAGATGCGCAGAGTCATGAGATGTGCTCCTGGTAGGTGGTGGGGTCATGGACGTCGGCCGCAGTGAACGCCTCCTGGCGCTCCCAGCAGGCGGCACAGCGGGCGCAGTGGTCGGCCTCTCCACGTAGGCAGGTCCAGGTCTCGGTCCACGGGACACCGAGTTGCTCGCCCAGCGTGACGACGTCTTTCTTGCCCTGGCCGGACAGCGGCGCGAGCAGGGAGAGGTCGGGGTGGGCGTACCCGGCCGTGGCGATTCGCTCCATGGCGATGAAGGACTTCAGAAACTCCGGAGTGCTGTCGGGGACGGACGCGGTGTCGTCCGCCATGATCCCGATGGCAACGGCCTGGGCTTTCTCGGCCACCGCCACCGCGAACGCCACGGACAGAAGCAGGGCGTTGCGATTGGGGACGATGTTCGGGCTTTCGCCGTAGCCGGACCAGGTCTGCTCCGGGACGTCGACGGTCGGGTCGGTGAGCGAGGAGCCGCGCAGTAGGGCGCCCATCGCGCTCAGGTCGGCCACCTGGTGGGCGGCGCCTAGTCGTTCGGCCGCAGCGGCCGCGAAGACGTGCTCCTTGCGGTGGCGTTGCCCGTAGTCGACGGAGAGCAGGTGCAGGTCGTGGCCCTGCGCCTTGAGCAGGTGCGCCATCGTGACGGAGTCCATGCCTCCCGAGACGATGGCGATGATTTTCGACACCGTGTTCCCCCTGTTGTGTCAGTGCTTTGTCTCGTTCGATGGCCACGGCCGAGCGTTGGTCCGGCCGCGGCGGTGCCGGGATTCGGCTCAGGTGAGCGGGATGCCACGGACGACAACCGCTGTCGCGGCGCGGTCGAGAGCCACTTCGCACTCCTGCTCGGTGGCGGCGACGGCCACCACCAGGGCGTACCGGCAGCGAACGTGGTCGGTCGGCGGCAGCCGGAGCTGTCGGCCCGGCCCGGCGAGCACCTGTACGTCGTGGATCTCGGCGGGCAGCCGCTCCCGGTCGACCTCCACGGACTCCACCGTCAGGTCGTGTTCGGGGTACAGGAAGCGGATGGCCGCCACTTGCTGCCGGGAGGCCGTGGTCCCGGGGACTGCGCCCGCTGCCAAGTCGGCGGCGACAAGCCCGACCTCGACACCAGTGGCGAGCCCTCCCAAGTAGGGGATCCGGTCGCCGCCGACCCGCGCGTTGATCTCCACCACCCGCGGGCCGGACGCGGTCAGCCGCAGTTCAGTGTGGGTCACCGTGTCGGTGAGGCCGACGGCGGTGTGGGCGCTCTGGAGGACGTGCAGCAGCACCGGGTCGGCGAGCAGCGGGTCGTCCGCCCGGACCACGTGGCCGACCTCCTCGAACCCCGGCGCGAAGCCGATTCGTTTCCGGGCCACGAAGAGCATCGTGACCAGGCCGTCCCGACAGACTGCGTCCACGCTGATCTCCGGTCCGTCCAGGTACTGCTCGACCAGCACCGGGCGGTCGAAGGTCGGGACCTCGTCGAACCAGATGGAGGTGGCTTCGCGGTACGCCTCGACCAGGTCCTGCGGGGCCGGCACCAGCGACACGCCGTTGCTTGCGGACAGTGCCCGCGGCTTGACCACCACGGGATAGCCGAGATGCTCGGCGGCCTGCCGGGCCTCCTCGAAGTCGGCGACCGCGATCGACTCGGCCTGCGGGACGTCAGCAGCCTTCAGCGCCTGCCGGCCGGCGAACTTGTCCCGGCAGGCATGCACCGCCGCTACCGGGCTTGTCCGCAGCCCGAGAGCGGCGGCCACTGCGGCGGCCGACTCGACGCGGGTCTCCTCGTAGGTCAGCACCCCGGCGTAGTCCTCTGGGCTCTCCTTGGCGATCCCGACCATTGCTTCGGGGTCCAGGGTGTTCACCGCGGAGTGCGCTGCGATGTAGGGCGACTCCCAAGTGGGGGCCGTCGGCGACAGCAGGTGCAGCCGGTACCGGGTGGCCATGGCGCGCAGCATGTACTCGCGCCAGATCTGGGCCCCACTGCCGATGAGCAGCAGTAGGGGCTTGGGTCCGTTGTTCATGTGGGTCACCGTTCGATGTGCGGGGATACGGGTGGTGCCACCAGGCGGCGAAGGCTGGTGGTCGTCAGGCCGTGGCGGCAGACGGTGCGACCTCGACCGCGAACAGGCCGACTGCGTGCTGTGCCCGGCGCAGCGCACTGTCCGGGTCCGGGCCGACCGCGAGTGCGTCGCCCTGGCGGTCCCAGGAGCTGCGCAGCGGCGGAACCAGGTCACCGACAGCTGCGGTGAGGAAGGCGGTCTCCACTCCTTCGGCGGCGCATGCCTCGTCCAAGCCGCCGACTGCGGTCACCTCACCTTCCGGAAGGGTGAGAAACCAGATTGCGGCCGCAGCCGCCGAGGGCCGTGGGGTCAGATCCAGAGGCTTGCCCGCCAGCCAGGTGAAGGTCAGTTCCTGGATATCGAATCCGGCGGCCAGCCGCACGAGTTCGACGATCGCGTCGCCGCCGGGCCGGGTGTGCGTCTCGATGACGCGGGGGCCGCGATCGGTCAGGGCGATCTCGGTGTGGGCCGGCCCCTCCTGCACGCCGAGCGCAGTCAGCAGCCGCCGTACCTCGGTGGCGATCACGTCCTGCTGCTCGGCGGTGATCCGGGCCGGCACCAGGTGGCCGATCTCCACGAAGGTCGCCGTCTTGAACTTTTCGGTCACGGCCAGCAGATGGTGCTCGCCGGCCGCGCTGAATGTCTCCACGCTGAATTCACGGCCGGTCAGGAACTCCTCCGCCAGCCACGGTGCCGAAGGCGACTTGGCCGGGACGGAGAAGTCCAACTCTTCGGCCAGTTCCCGCAGTCGGGCATCGTCGTGCACAGCGTGGATCTGCTGGCTTCCGGTGCCCCGGGAGGGCTTGAGTATCAGCGGGAAGCCCAGGGCGCCGGCCAGCGAGAGGAGGTCCTGCGTGCTGCGCACCTCAGCGAAGGCGACCTGGCCGACCTCACCGCCGCGCAGCTGCTCGCGCATGAACACCTTGTCGTTGACCGCTGTGGTGGTCTCCAACGGGTTGGCGGTGAGCCCCAGGTCATGATTGATCTGGGCTACCGCCTGCAGGTAGGTGTCGTTCATGGTGACCGCGAGGTCGAACGGCTGAACACCGTGCAGGGCTACTGCCGCCTGTACCACCCGGTCCGGTGAGATGTCGGGAACCAGGAGGACGGTCTCGGCCAGCTCCCGGTGGCGTTCGGAGAGGGCGCTCTTGGGGCCCAAGTAGCTGATCGTCATTCCCGCGCTGTGCGCTGCTTCCATCGCCTCTGTGCGCTTCCCCCCGACGAACAGCACGTTGGAGACGGCCGATGGCCTGATCACCTGGCTCCCCCTTGGTTCTCCACCAGTCATGGAATCGGCGCCGCCCCTTCAGGGCAGTGGCTCGATTCGAGAGCGCTTCCGGGTGGAAGCGTCCCTGTGTCAAACATGAGGCAGGGCCATACCCGAGGAATACTCATGGGCACCCGGCCGCCAGTAGGGGGAAAGTAGTGGCATGTTCTCCACTCACCTCCTGAACTTGCTTCTGGGAAAGGCGAGTTCTTCTGGAGCAGCCGGTGGTGCTTGACCAGCACCAGCAGCGCGACGGCGGGCAGCGCGGCGACCACCGTCCAGATCGGA